>CAMBJF010000033.1 GCA_945867875.1 uncultured Ruminococcus sp.
ATATTTATCTACATAATTGAAACCATAAAAAAAGAGACTACTATGCCTCTGCCTGTTCATATTATATTCATATAAAACGTGTCTAATTTTACACGATGAATTCTACAACTGATTTCGTGTCAAGCAACGGCTATAATAGGGACTTTGTGAGCCATTGCATCTATTTTAGACACATTGGTAAGTTGTGATAACTTGCCGCTGCCTGTGGGCATATTCATAATATGTATCCCGCCGTACTGACAGGCTGAAAATGCCTGCTCCTGCAAGCTCTTTCTTGCCGTCCTTACATCAGTATCGCATTTAAACTTTGCAAGCTCTATGTCAACATTTTCCAAAGCTTTTGAAAAATCTCCTTTTATGCTTCTGTCTGTATCGGGAGAACAAAATCTTTCCGTATCAATAAAATCCGCATCGGTAAGGCAGGAGAAAAGATATCTCGTAAAAAATGCAGACCTCTCTATACACTCGGGAATATCTCTTGTCCCGTCAGATATCATATTGATAAGCGGCTTCATATCCGGCATACTCCGCCTGAAACGCTCTCCCTCGGGAAGATAATCGGAAGCGTCCTTGTTGAGTGCGGCGTGCAGAGTACCGTCATCGGGAGAATCATTTTTTGCACCGCCATTCTGCAGTCCCGAATGATGACCCGCAGCACAGTACGCAAGAAGATATGACGCAAGCCCGCCGCTTTTCATTATCTCAGCCGCACCGCAGCAGGCGTGTTCGCAGCGTATTTTTTCATTGTTCAGTCTCCGCTGAAAATCGGGTCTGCACTTGCCGATATCGTGAATACGTCCGAGATAAAATGCCGCTGATTTAAGCTCGCTCACAGCAAATGACGCAGCAAGCTGTGCCGTGCCTTCAAGATGAGCTTCAAGAGTCTGTTTTCTGCCCTTATTGTCAACGTGTGCAAAGATTTCCATATTTTCTCACTTCCTTTTTGACAATTATATCATATTTTAGTTTAAAATGTCAATTTTATAACAAAATGTTATAAAAGTTTTTTTGCTATGTCGAAACAAGTCGATATTTGTCGAGTTAAAAAAGACAAAAAAATTCCGAGAAGATAATTCTCCTCGGAATAAAAAGCAAATTTACTTTATTTCAATGTCAAAAGAATAGCTGTAGCTTTCGGAAGGACCAATGTGCTTTGCGTGAGGCATTTTTGTAAGCTCCTCGGTGTCACAGCAGTAAACGGGAGCGCTTGCCCAAGGTTCAAGGCATACAAAGTGACCTCTCTCATCGTAAGGCGACCATACCGCAATGCAGCCCGAATTGTCATAGCTTACAGTGACCGCCCTGCCGCTTTTACGGCTTACAAGGGAAATCTTTGAAGAGTTAGGTTTGTCCTTCATAAACACATCGTTTTTGAAAAGTTCTCTTGTAACAGCGACCTTGTTTGCATTGTCAAGAACGGTAACGCCGAAATCGTCCTGAGTAACAGTCTCGTTCTTTTCGTAAACCACATCGTAGTCCTCAAAGGTGCTGTCCTTGTCGGCTTCAAAGGGACAGAGAAATCCGGGGTGACCGCCCACAAAGAAAGGCATATCCTCATTGCCTGTGTTCTTCACATTCATAGTCACAGAAAGTTTGCTTCCGCTCAAAGCATATGTAACGGCGAAATCAAAATCAAAGGGATATTTTGCCTTTGTCTCATCATTTGAGAAAATTTTCAGAGTAACGCTGCCGTCATTTTCTTCTGCGGCGGAAAAATCGGTATCACGGGCAAAGCCGTGGTTTGAAAGGGCATATTCTTTGCCATTCACTGTGTATTTCTTGCTCTTTGTGTTGCAGACAAAGGGGAAAAGCAATGGTGCGTGTCTCTTCCACACGTCCTCCGCTGTCCAAATGTACTCATTGTCCGAAGCGTCCTTTAAGGAGTGAAGCTCGCCGCCGAAGCTGTCGATAACAGCTGTGAGCTTGTCGGATTTAATTGTGTATTTCATAAAAATTCCTGCCTTTCTCAGTTATTCTTTTTGCGGATATAAATTACCTTAACATTGCCCTTTTCGGAGGGAATGGAGTAGACCTCAAAAATGTTCATCGACTTGATAAACGGAGTAAGCTTCTGAAAACCGAAGCTTCTTACATCAAAGCTTGGATATCGCTTTAAAAGGATATTTCCCACCTCGCTGAGAGATGCCCAGCCGTCATCGTCGGAGACCTCAGAAATAATTGCGCAGATAGCCGAACGAATTGTCTTGACCTTTAAGACCTCGTGCTCGCCCTCGGCAGACTTTTCCTTTTCCTGCTCTGCGTTGTCGGCATTATCCGCAGTCTCGCCCTGTGCCAGTATCTCAAGATAAACAAATCTGTTGCAGGCGGAGATAAACGGTGTGGGAGTCTTTTTCTCGCCCATACCGATGACATATTTTCCAGACTCTCTTAGGCGTGCGGCAAGGCGGGTAAAATCGCTGTCGCTGGAAACGATGCAGAAACCGTCCACATTCCCCGAATAAAGGATATCCATTGCGTCGATTATCATTGCGGAATCTGTGGCATTTTTTCCCGTGGTATAGCTGTACTGCTGAATGGGGGTGATGCTGTGGTTCAAAAGTGCCTGCTTCCATGACCCGAGAGCGGGACGTGTCCAGTCACCGTAAATTCGTTTGTAGGTGATTATACCGTCATTGGAAAGCTCATCTAAAATGGGCTTGATATATTTTTCGGAAACATTGTCAGCGTCAATAAGCACTGCAAATCTTTTATCCATAGTCAGATGACCAACCTTTCAAATCCGTAGGCTTATGATGCCTTGTTAAGACGGACAGCCTTTTTTATCCTTGCATTATCGTCATATGTACCTGCGCTGTAAACAAGCTTTCCGTCAGATATGTAAATATCGTATATCTGCTCATTTTTTCCAAGCTTCGGAGCATAGACCTTGTATATCTTATTTTTCGTTGTATCATAGCGGTAAATTACCGTGGGGCTGTTGAAATAAACGCTTTTTCCGTAAACGACAGTCTGGGAAAAGGGTATCTTCCAGTCCATATCCTCCCCTGCGTGCCATACTCCCGAAATGGTGTATATAAGCTTGCTTTCGCCGCTGTTGAAGCTGTATCGGTTGAGCCCCTCCCTGTTGGTATAGTACCAGTATCCGCCGAGATAGCTTATCCTTGTGTTGGATTCTGTCCAGAATGCATTTTCAAAAAAGCTGTCATCGGCTTTTTCGGCTTTCTTTGAAAGGTCGTGTTCAAGCTCTTCACGAGCCATGCTTTCATCGCTCTGGAGTATCATCTGATGCATAAAAGTGTTCTTTGTTATCTCGACCGAATCGTCCCAGGTCACGTCAATGTGATACCACTGCCCGTCGATCTCCACCATATTCCAAATGTGGTCGTCGGTGGTGACATTGATGCAGGGAATATCAAGCTTATCCATAAAATACTGAAAGCCCAGTGCATAGCCCACACAGACAGAAGAGCTCTTTGCAAAAGCGTCATAGATATTTCTGCCGAACTCCGTTTCGTCACCGTCGTAATAGGTTATATGCGCCGCAAGACGGTCGTGGACATAGAGCACCTTTTCCTCGTCGCTCCAGTTTTTGCCAATGCCCTTCATAACCGAATCGGAAAATTTCTTTATCTTTTTATCCCTGCTTTCAAGCTCGCCATAGGCACAGTTATAGATAGGCTTGAAGCCGAGAATATGCTCATCGCTCCTGTATCTGAGCGATGCCTGAACAACATTCACATAGTAAAGCTCAGGCTCATTCATAAGGACTGTTGTGTAGATATCCTCAAATTCATCGTAAGTCACATTATACCTAGAGATATCCACCTCTTCCTCAACAAAGCTTTCAAGAGTGCTCTTAAAAAGCTCCGCAAGGGCAATTTCATTGTCATTAAAGCCTTTGACCCTGTAGATATCCTCCCCTGCATAAGCCGAAGCCCCTGCACACAGTGATACAGCCGCCGCAGCCGCTGCTATTACCGAAAGGACAGTTTTATAAAAACTTTTCACATCACACCGCCTTATATCTTATTTTCTGCTATGAGAGGCAGCATTTCTCTGAAATTCATTACAAAGAAATCAGCTATCTGCTTCATTGTAACATAGTCCTCGGAGGAATATTCGTCGTAAACCGCCGCAGTTGCCATTCCTGCATTCCCTGCGCTGACGATCCCTTTGAGCACGTCCTCAAAAACTATACATTCCCAAGGGGGAACACCTATCATTTCAGCCGCTTTCAGATAAACATCGGGGTGATCCTTGTCTGCACCTGCCTCATCGGTGGTGATGAATGCGTCAAAAAGGCTGTAAACGCAGTTTCTCCGAAGCACAGGCTCATAAAGCCGTCTCGGAGAAGCGGTGGCAAGGGCTATTTTTCCGCCTTTTGACCTTATCAGCCGAAGAAGCTCTTCTGCGCCGTCTTTGAGAAAAATATTGTATCTGTATTCCTGCTCCGCAAGCTCATTGCATTCAGATTGGAGCTGCTCAAAGGAGTATGTCAGACCTTTTGAGCAGAAAAACTCAAATACTTCATCATAAGTCATAGCCGCAGCCTGATGAAGCTCTCTTTCCGAAAGGCGAATGTGATTTTTCTCCATAAGCTTTCTGTCTATTTTTTCCCAGACCCCGTTTGAATCAACAAGCGTTCCGTCAAGGTCAAAAATAAATCCGTTTATGCCCGAAAGAATGTTCAAAAGCAAGTCCCCCTGTCATATATGCTCAGAAAAGCTCCATAGCCTCGGCAAGCGAATTTTTCAGCGAATATACCATTGAAATAATCTCCTCATCGGGAGGTATCATATCGGGTATCATAACAGGCTTCATTCCCGCCGCATATGCCGCTCTTATGCCGTTGGGCGAATCCTCGAGGACATAGCAGTCACAGGGAGAGATGCCCATTTTTTCGCTGCACGCAAGAAAAATATCAGGATAAGGTTTGCTTCTGAGCCCCATATCTCCGCAGACGAATATGTCAAAATATTTGAGAACGCCTATCTTGCCCAGAAACTCCTTGACCGCCCATTCTCTTGTCGATGAGCCTACAGCGGTCTTATAGCCCTTTGCAGTAACATATTCAAGTATCTCTGTAATGCCCTCTTTGGGAGGAAAACCGTTGTCCCCTATCATCTCGTCAATGTACTTGTGCTTTAGATCCATAAGCCTGTCAAAGTCAAAATCGCCGTAGACCGATGTGTAGATCTCACGGGTCTTTGCGTTGCTCGTGCCGATAGTTCTGAGGCTTACATTTTCGATGTCTGCAAGCCCCATTTCCCTGCCCGCTCTCACAACGGCATCATTTATTATCCGCTCGGAGTCTATCATCAGACCGTCCATATCAAAGATTATGCCCTGCGAGACCATATCACTCGGTACCTCTGAAATTATAGAAATACTTTGCACTTCCAAGCCATTCGTAGAGAAGCTCGGTGCCATGGATAATGAAGTAGATGCCCACAGCAAGGGCTGTCAGGTTTGTAAAAATCGATTCAGCGTTGATAATTACAATAACGCCGAGGATAACAAATGCACCTGAAAATATCATTCTTGGGATATACCATTCCTTGTCGTCAGGATTTTTCTGACTTGCAATAAATGCACGGACACCCTCGCAGGTGAGGATAATTCCGCCAATGATGAACACAAGCTTGCCCAGCTTATTGAAAAGCCCCGTATTGAGCAGGAGAAAGCCCAACGCCAGCCATATGACTATATCAAGGCTGAAGCTGCTTTTTCCAAGCCTTTTTGCCTGAAGTATCCTTATGATAAGGGTGATGACTCCTGTTATAAGAGCGCACACGCCTAAAAAGCCCGAAATGGTGCTGATGGTTTCTTTTCTGTGGATAAGAGCCAGAATGCCCACAACTATCATACCGATGCCCGAAATGAGCCAGAGAACAAGCAGAACGACCTTTTTCCTGTCTGCCGATGTAAGTTTACTCAAAATAATACCTCCTTGAATCAGTCGGAAATGAATATCTGTATCCAGCAGTTGGTTGACGGGTCATATCCGACTCCTACAGATGTGTAGTCATTTGAAAGAATGTTTTTTCTGTGACCGTCGGAGTTCATCCAACAGTCCATAACGTCCTTGGGAGTTGTCTGACCCTTGGCGATGTTCTCACCCGCATAGCCGTAGGGAACGGTTATTGCGGTAAAGCAGATTGTACCGTCGGGACGGGTGTGTGAGAATGTGTCGTTTATCTCAGCAACACGCACCTTTGCATCTTCACAGAGTGCATCGCTTTTCTTAAGATCAGGAAGTCCTGCGGCTGCTCTCTCTTTATTGATGAGCTTAATTACCTCGTCAACATAATCGGAGGTATCGGAACTGCTGCCTGATGTATCATTGCTGCCGCCCCAGCTGAAAGTGTAGTCCTCGCCGGCAAATACATCGCCGCTGCCGCCCATTTCAAAATAAACTGTGCCGTCTGAAACAGAGCCGACATTTACATCAAATTCAACAGCCGAATTGCTGTCGTATGCGTCATATAAAAGGAATGTGGCTTTGCCGGTCTTTTTGCCCTTTATTTTGAGCTTGTAGCCGCTGCCGTCACTGAGAGGGCTGCCTGAAAATGAGCATATTTTCTGATCTGAGCACTCTACCATTAAGCTGTCGATATCGGTGTAGACATAAACGATAACGCTGCCGCCTTTTTTAACATTCACAACACTGTCATCAGACGCTGAGGTAACAGTAACGGTGCACTTGTATTTTTTGCCGTTGTACTTGGCGTAAATATAGGCAGTACCCTCGCTTACGCCCGTTACCTTGCCCTTGGAATACTTCGCAACGTTCTTATCGGACATAGACCAGGTTATCTTGCCGCCGGATGCGTTCACAAGCTTAAGCGAAGCGGTCTCGCCCACTTCCAGTGTGATCGACGTTTTATTTAGCCCCACTTTCTGAGCCGCACTAACGGGAGCTGCACATAAAAATACCATTCCAAGCAGAAGCATTGCCGCCGAAAGAATAACGGCAAAAGCCTTTTTAAGCGTTAAATTCATATTTCCCACCGAACCCTTCATAATTTTGACGCAGAAGCCTTGTCGATTTCTGCATATTAATATGATTATTATACCAAATTTATTCAAATAAGTCAATCACCTTTGACGAATTTTAACAACTGTCGGAAATGCTCAAATCCTGTTTGACAAATTGAAAGCCCTGTGATATAATATAGAGAAATATATACATAGGGCGAAATATGCCCCAATAAAAGGAATGGTTCTTTATACGATGAAAAAACTGATACATTTCCTCACAGAGCACGCTCTGGCACTTGTGATAGCCGCCATTGCAGCCGTGTCAGTGATACTTATAATAATAATCTTCACTCTCGCCAGCTCGGGCAGCAGCGACAGAAAGCTCAGCATCAAGGATATCTCGGGCAGTGCATTCATACTTCGGAGCGACGGTCAGATACCTGCGGACAAGAACACCGTTCTTGAAAGCGGCGATGTGATAATCACCTCATCTGACGGCGAAGTAAAGCTTGTTGCCGACAAGGACAAATACATTAACATAGAACCCGACACCACATTATACGTAAACTTTACCGACGTTTCCGAAAAGGGCAGCGTTATCGTGAATATCTCGGAGGGCTCGGCAATATGCCGCCTTGACTCAAAGCTTCCGAAAAATGCCGCCTTTGAGGTAAGAACACCCAATGCAGTCATCTCGGCTACGGGAACAGTGTTCCGAACGGATTTTTCCTATCTTGACACATACGGCGGACACGATGCCGTAAAGCTTACCGATGTGGACTGTGCGGAGGGAACGGTGGATATCCAGCTTTACGATGACAACGCCTCTCCTGCCGACCAGCTTATGCTCCTCGCCGCAGGAAAAAGCGCAAGGCTTATGACCTGTGCCGACTCTTCAAGATTTGAATACTTAAACAGCGACACAGACCTTTATTCACTTTCCGAAAGCACTCTGCGGACATACATAAGAATATCCGCAGACCGTCCCCTTGCATATCCGTCAGCTGACCTGAACAATGCATATCAGTATGTTATGGGGATCTCCTCGGACGAAGCACCGACACAGACGATCCTCCCCGAAGCATCTGCCACCGAGATACCGGTCATATCAGAAACAGAACTTTCATCGGCAAATGTCATATCCGATATAAATGTTATCTCAGACGTTTCGGAAACCGATACATCGACCGAGACATCACCCATATCCGAAAGCAGTGACACCACCACAACATCAAGCGTGACCACAGTTTCAACGGCTATTTCCGTTGCCGAAGCCACAACAAAAATATTCAGCATAACATCGGCATCTGCTCAGACAACAACTCCCGCAGTCACCACAGCTTCATCAGCTCCCGAAACTGTAACAACACCTCCGCCACAGACCACTGCGGCACAGACGACTGCTACAGTCCCCGTGATAAAGCCTGCCGAGCCGGTCACAACGCCCTCCGAAACATCAGCTCCCGTTACGGAGCCCCCTGTTTCCGAGACAACAGTGACCACCACAACTCCTGTTTCTACTATCCCTTGGTGGGAGATAATAAATTCAGCCGCCCTCACCTCATAAGGCAAACAGAAAGGAAACTAATCAATGAAAACATATAAAACAGCCATTGTCACAGGTGCTATCGCACTTATTGCCGTAATAGCCACAGTTATCATACTGAATCTCGGAAACTCGGGCAGCGGTCTTTACATTGCGGCAGTTTCGGGAGATGTTCTCGTGAGCACATCTGACGGAGCTTCTGAAGCCGCAGCAGCTGATGCGCAGCTTTCAAACGGCGATATCCTTACCGTGAACGAGGGCGGCTCAGCACGTCTCGTATATCGTTCAAAGGGCAACAGCAATGACGAAAATTACATTGTTCTTGAACCCTCCACACAGGTTTTCGTAACAGGCGAATTTAACGGAAAATCTGACAGTGAAATTTTCCTCAACCGTGGTGCTGTGTTTGTAAGCTCCTTGAACGACTGCTCCGCAAATGTTACCGTCCGCACCGAAAGCTCTGCTTATACAACAAAGAAAGCCGTTATGCGCATCGCATATGAAATGGGAGATACACAGACCCTTACAAAGGCTGTTTCTTTCGGCGGAAGTTCAGAGATAAGCCTTTACAACTCAATGGGTGAGCCCGTTGACAGAAACGGTTACAAGCTCCAGTCCGAATCCCCCGAAATTCTGGGCGAGGGAAGAACTGCCGTTGTTATAAGCGGCGATGTTCCCACTTTCGACAGTCTCAACGTTCCTGCGGCTCTTTCCGATTACAATGCTGCTACCCTTAGAGAGCTTTTCACAGCATCATCTTTCGGTGAGCTTGCTTTCTCCGCAGATGAGATAAAGACAGCTTATGACAATGCTCCCGATGATACCCCCGCAAACACCGAAACAACACCTGCTGAGACAGAGATAACACTCCCCTCCGAGACTGAGACCTCTCCCACAGAGACCTCTGTTCCCGAAAGCGTTACCGAGGAAACCACAACCACAACTCCTTTCACCACTGTTCCTCAGACTACCACAACACCATATACCACCACTACCGCAAGGCCCACAACTACCGCCGCACAGACTACCACCACCGCAGCTCAGACAACATCTTCCGAAACCAAGTACGTTTCAGTTTACATCATTATCGAAGACGAGATAATCGCTCAGGAAGTTGAATATGGCGGAAATGCTTCTCAGCCCTCTGTTCCCGAGATACCCGGCAAGAAGTTCATTGGCTGGGACGGTGATTTCACCAACATCACCGAGGAGACCACCATCACTGCGATCTTCGAGGACGACCCCTCAACTACCACAGCTGTGACCACTGTTCCCGCTTCCGATGATGTATTTACAACAACATCTGACACTACCGCTGCTCAGCAGACCTTTACAGTAACAGTTTCCGTAAACGGTCAGCTCACTACCCAGCAGGTCCCCTACGGCGGAAGTGCATCACTTCCTGCGGTAAATGTTCCCGGCTTCACATTCCTCGGCTGGGAGGGCGACGGAAGCTTCATCACAGCTGACACCACCATAACTGCAATACTTGTTCCCGACCCTACATATAACGGAACATCACAGACCACACAAACAGTGACCACTCCATTTTCAGACGTAACACTGTAAGCACTGTTTCACCGATAATGACCGTTCCCCTCGGAGCGGTCATTCGGCATTTTATGATAAAGGACGACCGCCAATGAACAACCTGATCTACAGCCTTAATGCCACAATGCCCGTTTTTCTCGTCATTCTCATAGGTTATATCCTGAACCGTCTCGGAATGTTCAACGAGGGCTTTATATCCGCATCAAACAAGTTCATATTCAATGTCTGCCTACCCGTAATGGTGTTTTCCGACCTTGCAAAGGAAAATATCATTGAATCTTTTAATGGCAGTCTCGTTATATACAGCGCCGTAATAACCACAATAGCATTTGCGGTGATATGGATATGTGCAAAGCTTTTCATAAAGGACAAGTCCATTATCGGCGCATTCGTTCAGGCGGCATACCGAAGCTCCGTTGCCGTAATGGGCTTTGCGTTTATGCAGAATATTTACGGCAGCTCGGGACTTATCCCAATGATAATCATAGGCTGTGTGCCCCTTTACAACATCTATGCCGTTACTGTCCTCACCTTTGAAGCGGAGGACGCTCAGAATGACCCCGATAAGAAAAACAAGCTGAAAAAAGCCGCTGTGGGCATAATCAAAAATCCCATAATCATCGGCATCGTTACAGGCTGCATCGGCTCACTGCTAAATGTTTACAGCTTTATCCCAACCATAATGGACAAGACTCTGAACAGTCTTGCCGCCATTGCTACTCCCCTCTCACTTATCGTAATCGGTGCGTCCTTTGAGGGCAAAAAGGCTATCGCAAAGATAAAGCCCACCGCAGTATGCTGTGCGGTGAAGCTCATCGGTATGCCGCTGGTGTTCCTCTCAGCCGCTGTGCTTATGGGATTCAGAGATGAAGCGCTCCTTGCACTGATAATTATGCTTGGCTCGCCCACGACGCCCTCCTGCTACATTATGGCGAAAAATATGAAAAATGACGGCGTGCTCACTTCAAGCGTTATCGCCGCAACCACCCTGCTTTCATCTGTAACGCTAACGTTCTGGATATTTATAGCAAAGCATCTGGGATATATTTCATAATGACATTAATTTAACAACAAAAGGTTACAGTTTAGCCAAATCCCTTGAAACGCCTTCCCGTTTCTGCTATAATGATATCACAGAAGAAAACTCCAACCACATAAAGAAAGGCGGAACATATATATGAGAAAAAAGACAATGAAGCTGCTTTCCCTTGCCGCAGCGGCAATGATGACTGTGACCGCAGCACCCTGCATAAGCGCCGCCGACTACGGCTGGCAGGAGATAAACGGCAGCAAAAAATATTTTATGAAAAATGATGAATACGCCACCGGTATTGTTGTTATCGACAACACTGCTCAGAGCTTTGATCCACAGGGCAACTACATCGGCGTTTACACAGGTCTTTCAAAGCTTGGCAAGAACACCGTTTATTTTGAAAACGGCGTAATGTACACCAAAGGCTGGCTCACCTTAAAGGGCAATACATATTATTTCTATCCCGACGGCTCCGCCGCAAAGGGCATTACCGAGATTGACGGCAAGACCTACTATTTCACCTCCACAGGCGCTCTGAAAAAGAACAAGGCGAATTTCAGCGTGACTGCTGACAAACCTGTTATATCCACAGGGACCCGTGAAACTATCAGTTTTACAGTTTCCACCGATAACATAACTTCCGAAGCCATTCTCGGAAATATAAGCGAGCTCCATCAGTTTAAAAACGGAAAATGGTATAAAGTAACACCCAATAATGACTATGCGGTCGATGATATCGCATATGTTCTTGGCAAAAGCAAAACCTACGGCACCAGCACCGACAAAGTAACTCTGAGCTTTACTCCCGAGGATTACAAGCTTGGTCTTAAAACAGGTCTTTACCGTGTGGCAATACCAATTTACACCGAGAGCGGAACGGTAACAAAATACTGTGAGTTCAATATCTCAGAACCTGCCGATGTGACAACGCCCAAGAGCGAATACAATCTCTCCGACACGAATGAGATACTCTTCAATGTAAATGTAAACAAGACCTCTGATATTTATGTCAATGACGCAATAGAGCTTTTTGTCCTTGACAAAACAAGCGGCGAATGGAAAAAGGTTGAACAGAAAAGCTCAGCAGCAGTCTCATCATCGACTTACAGTGTTACCGCAGGCACTTCCGTTACAGCAAAGCTTGACCTTGGCAGATACGCAAAATCAAAGCTTGATTCGGGCAAATACCGTGCTGTTATCGGCGACGGTCTTTCCTGCGAATTTAAGCTCACCGCTCCCTTTGACTGCTCCGCCGTTCAGACCGAGACAAAGAGCGCACGAAACAAGCAGATAACCATTACTGTTGTGAATGACACGAACAGCGCCGTTACCCTTAAAAATTACGGCACTCTTTACCGCATTGAGAACGGCAAATTCAAGAAAATTGCCCTCAAAAACGGCAAAAAGCTTGATACCGAACTTACCGTTCCCTCAATGACCAAATGGGACAAGAGCTTTGTTCTCACCGATTATTATGCTCTCGGCAATCTGAAAAAGGGTTCCTACTGCATTCAGCTTAAAGACACTAACGGATATGTGAGATACGCTTACTTCGATATCAAATGATTTCCTTCATATAAAACAACACCGCAGGACGACAGATCATTCTGCGGTGCTGTTTTACTTTTTTATAACAGGGTGACGGATAACCGTTCTCAGCCGTTCGGGAGCACATTTTCTTGGGTCGGAAAGATATATTTCGTGATGATATCGTCCTGTCTCAAAATCTTCGGCATAGCCGTTTTCCTCTGCAAAGCGCTCAAGCTTTGCAATGCTTGCAGGCTCATCGTCATATGGACCTGTGTGCATAAGCTGAACGCAAAGCCCTTCGGTATATCTCATAAGCCGTGCCTTTGAAATATCAAGGCTTGGCTTTTTCTTTGAAAGGGCAGCCTTTGCGGTCTCAAGCACATCTTCTGTAACAAATTCGGGCTGACGTATCATTGATATCCAGTGAAAATCGTCCTTTCGTGAATAGTCAATGCCGTTTGTTTTTTCCTGATACCACAGTCCCTCGAGAGGCGGCACCACATATTCAAAATAGCCCTCAGGCTGAGTATTGTTCATCTTCGACATCTTCACCGTGAATGACAGCCCGTAAAGTATCTCCATTGCCTTCTTGTATTCACGGCACTTGTTCGGGTCTCCCGCTCCCTCCACCGCAAAAAATATCATCTCCGGCACATCAATAAGCGCAGGCTTGGCAGATGGCTGATACAGCTCTTTGAATTTCTTTTTGTAATCAAGCTTTTCCATTACATTTCCACCTTTCTGTATGTATCGTTTCTAAGGTCATAATACTCCATATACGGCTCGTCATTTTCATATTCCCACAGATATATAAGCGTAGGGGTTATTTCAAGCACACGCTCGGTATCAAGCCCCGAATATCTTGTAACGGCAGAGGGAAAATGCTCCGTCATTGCTTTGATAAAGCCGCTGTGCATCACGGGCTTGTCCATAATTTTGCATCTGCCCTCTATGGAAAAATTCTTGAAGCTGAGAGCTGTATTTGGATTTTCTTTTATCTGCCTGCATTTAAGAAAGTTTATATCAGTCTGACAGTAAAATTTTCCGTTTATCACCACAACACTCATAGGGCGTGATGTTACCCTTGAATGAGAACAGGTGGAAAGGGTCATTACTCCGTGACTGCCTATCTTTTCCAAAGTAAGGGAAATTTGTCGCACAGTTCGCAGGGCGTTATTTCATAAAAATCCGTGCTCATCAAAACACCTCTTTCATAAGCTTGTGATGTAATGATAGCACAGTAAATATGACAGCTATATGTCATATTTGTCCGAAATATTTTTCAAAAGCTCCGAAAATTCCCTGCGATACTCCTTGGACGAAATTATCTCCGCTTTGTCGCCGAATGTAAGTATGTAATTAAAAAGTGCGGGCACGTCCTGCCACGTGAATTTCAGATATACATTCCCCTCTTCGTCATATTTGGGAAGCTCCGCACCAAATTCATCAATAATGCGCCATTTCACGCTCTTGTCAAACCTGACCTCAGCCGTTGCACCACCCCTTGTATGCCTGAGCTTATCGCAGACATAGGTTGGTACGTCACGTGGGGCAAAAGGAATATGCCGATTGGAGAGCTCCGTCATTCTCGACAGCTTGAACAGCCGCATATCCTTTCGCTTAAGGCAATACCCCCACACATACCAGCCCGACCACTGATATATGAGCTTATACGGCTCTATCGTCCGCTGTTCTGTGCTTTGGGGCGAATAGTATGTAAAGGTTATAAGCTCACAGCTTTCAGCCGCCTGCTTTACAAGTTCCAGCTTTGGCGCAAGCTCCGTTTTATCCCACATCGAAAGGTCAATTACAACACAGCCCGATGTTTCCGTCACCGACATATCAAGCTTATCCATAAGCTGACGGTATCTTTTCGTTCCGCTCACACTGTCAAGGCTTTTGAGCCCTGCGATTATAGCGCTCATATCGTCGGAGGACAGGAGGGTTTTGTCAAGCTTGAATCCCTCCATAATGTAAACGCCGCCGTTAGTGCCCCTCTCAGAGGCAATGGGTATTCCCGCCCTGCATATATCGTCAATGTCCCTGTATATGGTCCTCCGGGACACCTCAAATTTTTCCGCAAGCCTTGCGGCTGTCATCTTTTCATTCTGGAGCAGGACTGAAAGAATGCCGATAAGTCTGTCTGTTTTCATATTTTCCGCCCTTTTGTCATTTTGAAATAAGTATAGCATATTTTCGGCGTGATTACAACAAAATAATGCGGAGGCTCATTACAAGTCTCCGCATTATTCTCAAAAACTCAAAGATAAGGTTTCAGCTTCTCGATATTTTTCTGTTCACGCCTAAGATATTCCTTTGCGGACTGAACAATTTCGGGTGAACTGCATCGTGTGTGGTTCAGCGTTTCGGTCAGTTCGATGATGCCCGTGTTAGTACCTTTGATGACCATTTTCGCCGCATTTTCCGAGCTGCCGTCACGCTTCATTTTCAGCTTTACCGATGCAGAAGTCATAAGCTGTGACATAAGTGAAGGTCCTTGGGGAGCAAGCCCCATCTTTTTCATACTCAGGGCAGTCATTTCCTTTTGCGCCTTGTAGCCGTTGTACTGTGAGATAAGGACGTTTTTTACCCTGCTGTCCCCAACCATCGGTATAAGGCTTCTGAGAGCCGTTTCGCCCATTGACGCATTTTTGTAGATGCTGCTCTGAAGATGACTGTTGTTCATTTTCACTACCTCTTTTTGCAATGCTGACAGGTCTTTCCCCTGTCAATAATATTATGCCGCAGACGCTTTGTATTATAAGAGGAAAAAAGCTTGCAAAACAGATGAAAATGCTGTATAATGATTATAATGCAAAAAGGGGAATTTTTTTAAGGAGCTTTTTTATGGTTTCGGAAACTCGTGAAAATTTTGGAAAAAGAGCCGCAAAGGGACTTGTATGGTGGCTTGCGGGCGAGCTTATATGCATAATCTTTAATCTGTGTATGCTCGTGTTTATGATGAAATTTATGGCGTTCAAGGTGTTCACCGCCGTGGCATCATCGCTCATCGCCAACGGACTTCTTGCAAATTACGCATATTCCTGCGCTGTAAGGGACAGAAATCTTGTTAAGTACCACGGCGTTCCTCACGACCCGCTGATGTCACTGAAGCTCGCAATCGCCGCTCCCCTGCCACAGTACATCTGCTGGATACTGCTGCTGCTTTCAAAGCTTGGGGTCATAAAGGATATCTTCAATATTTTCATATGGTGCAATATACAGTCACTCGCTTGGGTAGACCTGTTCACATCTGGCAGGACCATTGACGCTCTGAGCTGGGGCGGACTTTTTGGTCTCCTTGCTCTTATGCTCGTGGCACCCATATGCATTATCCTCACCTATGAATGCACCATACGTGAATTTGACATCAAGGCGTGGCTGTTTTACGGCAAAAAATAACTTTCTTTTTTATCAGGGAGCATTGAATAAAGCTCCCTGAAATTTTTTGATCGATACTTGCTTATGGATATGCACTTGCCTATGGGCGAAAGTGTGAGCGTCGATGATGTCATTTTCGATATGTAGTTCATATTCACGATATAGTTCTGATGGGGCACTGCAAAGGGCAGCATACAGAATTTTTTCATCATATCACGCCACACGGAGCATTTTACTCTCACGCAGCTGCCGTCCGAAAAGGTCACATACACCTTTTTCATCACGCATTCAAGATAGATTATCTCCGAGTATCTGAGATTTATCCTTTCCTGACGGTGATCCTTGCCGTATATGGTAAGGCGGACGCTCTCAGCCATATTTTCATCAAGCCCCGGAAGTATCGCCGCAAGTGTTCCGGGCAGCTTCGTGGGCAGGCTGAGCTTCGGCAGCGAGCCGCAGGAGCCGCACTCAAATGCTGTAAGGTAATCATCGTCCCCTGCGTACATCACAATAAGCTTACAGGCGGGGTAAAGCTCGTGTATCCTGTCGGCGCACTCCTTTGTTC
>CAMBJF010000034.1 GCA_945867875.1 uncultured Ruminococcus sp.
TGTATAAGAGACATGTCAATGGCTGTTTACCTGATCTTATTCCTGCTTGCGGCGGGAATGGGCATTCCCCTGTGCGGAATATGCGAAAAAAAAGAGGGCAAAGGTGTCCTTTGGTACTGCATAGTCATGGGAGCGGTGCTCACTGTCATATCTTCCCTGCGCTTCGGCGTGGGATATGATTATAACCTTTATGCGGGCTGGTATTACGATTTGAATTTTACTGATTTTGACGGACTCAGAGGCGGCAGAAAGGAGATAGGAATGTTCCTGCCCTTAAAGCTTCTGAACCTCTTCACATCGGATTATGCGGCGGCTTTTCCTCTTATCTCGCTGATGATATATGTCCCCCTGACGGTGTATATTTTCCGCCGTTCGGACAACCCGTGGATAAGCTTTGCGGCTTTTCTCGGAATGGGGCTTTACTTTAACTCAATGAATTTTATGCGCCAGTTCATAGCGGCGGTCATATGTGCCTATGCCTTTGGATATGCCGCAAAGGGCTGTCGGATAAGATATCTGCTCATCATACTTTTCGGGGCGGTTTTCCACCGCTCGGCACTTTTTCTCATACCCTGCTTTCTGTTTGCGTATATCGGCTGGAATACGGTGACATTTGTTATCGCTGCGGTACTTTCCGCAGGGGCATTTGCCTTTTCGGGCGAGCTTATGAGGCTGTTCACGAGGTATTTCTACTCCGATTATACTTCGTCAAGCAGTGATGTGACAAGCGGACTGTCACCTGTTTATGCGGTGATGTTCGGTGTGCTGTTCCTGCTGCTCTTTGCTTTGAGAAAGCGAATGGACGTTGAGGAGCACAGCATAAACATAACGGTATGGTGCGGCTTTTTCGCATTTTTCTTCGAGCTTCTCGGAGCACATATTGCCATTATATCAAGGCTTTCCCTGCTTTTCTTTATCCCTGCGGTGTGCCTCGGCGTGCCGAAAATATGCTCCGCCCTTTACCGTATGGCGGAGGGCAGGAAAAAGGGAGCGGGCATTGCGGTGATAACGGCGGCGGTCATACTTCTGGGCGGCAGCTATTATATGCTCATCGCCCGAAACTACAACGGAGTTATGCCCTATCGGACTATATTTGAAAGGACTGAAATATGAAGCTGTCCTTTTACCCCTCCTCTGCGGCGGAGGACATTGCACTTTGCCTGTGTATGTCCTATGCATCAGCCTGCATAGGGAGAGACGATTTTATCCCTGAGGAATACAGAGGGCTGCTCAGGGGCGGTATGATAGTGCTTGCAATGCTCTGCTGGTTCACCCTCTCGTTCATAAACGGACTGAGAATGAAAAAACGCTTTGCGGCGGGAATGTGCATATGCTTGTGGATACCGCCCGTCATACAACTGCTCATATCACTTATCCGTCCCCTTAAATTCAGCGATATGGGTCTCCTTGCCGATAAACTGTGCCAGATAATAACACGGCTTCCCTTTGCGCAGCTTGAAAGCGTGACGGGAATAAACGGGAATATATTTTCCGTAATGACAGCGCTTCTCGGACTTATGCTGTTCGGAGCGGGATATTTATATACAAAAAAGATAATACAAGGCTTTGAAAGGAACGATATATTATGAAAAAGAGTATTTCTGTAATTGCTGCGGCAGTACTTGCAGCATCTATGGCGGCTTCCGTAAACGCTGCGGACTATTCATCGAACCCCAATTATTCACTTCCTCCCGCAAAGCCCACAGCGGGTGTAAATTCCACAGTTCCCGCAGGCTCATCTCTTGCAGCGCCTTTTGAGGTAATGAGCAAGAATGACATCAAGGTGGCAGTGGCAAAGGGCGAGCCCGTTTACGCTTCTTACGAGACCGCACAGCTCAAGGCAAGCGCAATGGCACTCCTTGCAGGAAGAGACGGCGGTGTTCTCACCGTTGTTACCAAGCGTTACACCGCTGTTATCGACGGCAGGAGCGTTACAGATGCAAAGGACATCAGCCTTGCTATCAAAATGACAAAGGCTGAGGAGCAGGGTGCAATGGTTCTCAGAACTGAGCAGCAGGGCGATTTCGGCTGCACAGTGGATATCCACATTTCCTCCAAATATTACACTCAGTGCGGCATTGACCTTAAAACCGCCCACGTTTACTATGTTGACGGGGACAAGAATGTCAACGATATGGGTGCGGTTTCCTTTGACGATGACGGCAATATCGTGGTTTCTATGACCACAGGCGGCAAGTACATCGTTATGTGATTTAGATATAATACATTTGAGCGGATACCTTCGGGGTGTCCGCTTTTTTGTTAAACATTTCAATTGACAAATATGACGGCTTAGTGTATAATTAATAAGTATATTATTTTGCACGGAAAGGGGAGGAAGCAATGAAAGCCGATACCATTCAGAATGGAACTGACGGTACATCATACACGACCGAAAAAACAGCCTATGATATCTTCAAAAGGTTTGCGGACATAATTATGACCCTCATCGCTTCCGTGATACTTCTCATTCCCTGTGCAGTCATAGCCCTGCTTATTCTGGCGGAGGACGGCGGCCCTGTTATCTACGCCCACAGCCGTGTGGGAAAGGGCGGAAAACCCTTGAAGGTCTACAAATTCCGCAGTATGAAAAAGGACGCTGACGATATCGGAAAATATCTCACCCCCGAACAGCAGGAGCTTTTCAAAAAGGAATACAAGCTGAAAAATGACCCCCGTGTCACTAAAATAGGAAGAGTTCTCAGGCGGACAAGCCTTGACGAGCTGCCTCAGATACTTATAAATGTGCTCATTCTCGGAAATATGTCCGTGGTTGGCCCACGTCCCGTTGTTATGGACGAAACGCTGCTCTACGGCGAGAACAGGGACGCTCTCCTTTCCATAAAGCCCGGGCTTACGGGCTATTGGGCTGCCTATGCGGACAAAAACACGGGCTATGAGAACGGCTCCCGTCAGGAAATGGAGCTTTACTATGTGAAAAACAGGTCGGTCCTGCTTGACATAAAGATAATCCTTAAAACCGTTGGGACGGTCATAAGAAAAGCCGAAACCAACAACTGATGCGGAGGACGCTATGAGCGGTGAGTTCAGATACACTGTGATGATGTCAGTTTACAGCAGGGTAGACTGCGGCGAGCTGAAAGCTGCCGTAGACAGTATGCTTGCCCAGACGCTGCCCCCTGCGGAATTTGTGATAGTAAAGGACGGCCCTCTTACCCCTGAGCTTGATGCCGTTATCGACGGGTACTGCAAGGAGCACCCCCAGCTTTTTAAGCTATGCCCTCTGTCGGAAAATCAGGGCCTTGGGGCTGCATATGCGGAGGGAACGAAGCTTTGCGGCTGCGAATATATCGCCATTATGGACAGCGATGACTATTCGCTCCCCGAAAGATGTATGACCGAGGCGGAGTATTTTTCCGCTCACCCAGAAACGGACATCGTAGGCAGCAGCATTATGGAATTTATCGGCACTCCAAATAATTTTGTGTCCTACAGAAAAATGCCCGAAACTCACGAGGAATGTGTTAAGTTTGCCCATTCACGCTGTCCCTCGGCGCACCCCAGCACGATGCTCAAAAAGTCGGCTCTTTTAAAGGCAGGGGGTTACAGGAGCTGCCATTTTGCCGAAGATTATGACCTGTATGTCCGTATGCTTATGGCTGGGTGCAGGTTTTACAATTTCCAAAAGCCTCTTGTTTATGTAAGAGCCTCCGAAAATTTTTACGGACGGCGTGGCGGAATTGCGTATCTGAAAAAAATGTCCCGCTGCAAGATAAATTTCTACAAAATGGGCTTTTACTCACTTTATGACCTTATAAAAGGGCTTGCGGTGCATACGGCTGTGTGTCTTATGCCAAACGGCGTCAGGTCATTTATCTACAAAAAGCTTCTCAGAAGAAACAAAAAGGAGATATCCTCTTGATGAAAAACGGCGGCGAGATAGATTTTGTTATAATCTGGGTGGACGGCTCAGACCCCGAATGGCTTGCGGAAAAGGCGAAGTATGCTCCCCCTGCAGACACGGATTCCCGTCCCGAGAGATACCGTGACTGGGGGCTTCTGCCATACTGGTTCAGGGGCGTGGAGAAATTTGCCCCTTGGGTCAGGAAGATACATTTTGTCACTTGGGGACATATACCGAAATGGCTGAACACCTCTCACCCTAAGCTCAATATTGTCCGTCACGATGAATATATCCCCGAAAAATATCTCCCCACTTTCAGCTCCCATACCATTGAGCTCAATCTCCACAGAATAAAGGGACTTTCGGAAAATTTTGTATATTTCAATGATGACACGTTCATCATTTCTCCCGTGTCCGAAAAGGTGTTTTTCAAAAAAGGACTTCCCTGCGACAGCGGAGTGCTGAATGTACACTGCTATTCTCCCGAGCTTCCCATACAGATGATAGCTATAAATGATGTAGGAGTCATAAATCATCACTATAAAATAAGAGACAGCATAAGCTCGGCACCTATGAAATGGCTGAATCCGCTCTACGGAAAAATGCTTATGAGGACGATACCGCTTATGTTCTGTCCCAGATTTCCCGGCTTTTTTCAGCCGCATCTTCCGTCAGCACTGAAAAGATCCACCTTTGAGGAGGTGTGGAGGGCAGAGCCTGAGATGCTTGACATCACCTGCTCCCGCAAATTCCGTTCACAGTATGATGTGAACCAGTGGGTGTTAAGAGAGTGGCAGCTGGCACAGAACAGCTTTTACCCACGGAGTCTACGGATAGGAAAAAGCTTTTTTCCCGACAGAGACGGAAAAGAAGAATTTGAACGTGCCGCAGAGTGTATCTCGGGGCGGAGAAAAAAGCTCATATGCATAAACGACTGCAAGCTCACGGAAGAAGAGCTGCGGCAGTATTCACGGATAATAGCCGAAGCGTTTGAAAGGTCGCTGCCCAAAAAGTCGGGGTTTGAGAAATGATAAAGGAAAGGAAATGACTATGCCTCTTGTTTCGGTCATCATACCTGTTTACAATGTTGAAAGATATATTGAAGCTTCTGTGGGCAGCGTTATTGCCCAGACTGAAAGGGACATTGAGATAATACTTGTAAATGACGGCTCCTCCGACAGAAGCGGCGAGCTTTGCAGGAAACTCAGGGAAAGGGACAGCAGGATAAGGGTCATAGACAAGGAAAACGGCGGGGTATCCTCGGCAAGAAATGCGGGTATCGCAGCGGCTGAGGGAAAATGGATATATTTTATGGACTGCGATGACCTTATTGAAGCCGACACCCTGGAATGTGCCGTAAAAAAGGCAGAGGAAACAGGAGCAGATGCCTGTTTTTTCGATTATGACAGAGTTTATGAGAATATGACAGAGCCCAAGCGCTCTCTTGCGGACAGTGACGGATTTGTAAGCAACGTTGACAATTACAGGGCAATGTTCAGCTTTAATTATTTCGGCGGTATGTGGAACTGCATCATCAAAGCGGAGCTGATAAAGGAAGATGTCCGGTTTAACGAAAAAATATCTATCGGAGAGGATCAGCTCTTCAAATTTGAATGCTTTGGCAGGGTACATTCTTATTCCTATGTTCCGCAGGTAAAGTATCATTATATGATAAGGGAGGGCTCTGCTCTCAACACGGTGAGAACGGATTACACCTATGCAGCCGATGTGCTCTGTGACGGAATGACAGCCGTTATGAAAAAATACGGCTATCCCGAATATGCCCGAAGGTTTATCAATACGGTGTATTTGCAGTATTTCCACAAGCTGATAATGAACACCTACCCTCAGTCAAATAAAAAGAGCCTTTCGGATAAGCTGGACACTATCGAAAGCTTTGTCGGTACGGACAGATTCAGGGAAGCTGTGAAAAATAACGACCCCTCCGTCCTCGGCAGGGCGATACGCATACATCGGCATTTCAACAGAAAGCTCTGGATAATAAGCTATTTTGCATACCTTATTTCGGCAAGCAAAAGGATGGGAAAAAAGCTGATAAAATGAGAACATTCAGATTTGGCATAGGAAGTGATATCGGTAAGTGAAGATATTTGAAAAGCAATGGGCGCTGACTCTGCTTCTGCTGCCCTTTTTCAAGCTGCCCATATTTGAATTTATAAGCGGTCTGCGGTTTCTGGACTCAATGTTTGATATAGCCAAGATAGCCGCACTGGCTGTAATAGTTTTTCTTTATATAAAGCAAAGCAGGATAAGGCGTGTCATATTATGCGTAGTTCTGTACCAGATGACGCTTTTTATCTCAACGGTAATAAACAACGGCAATTACTGGAAGCTGGCGGTAAGCTGCGGAACTATCATAGGCTTTTGTATGATAACGGAGCTGGCGGTCAGACAAAACAGCAGACTGTATTTCAAAACAGTCCTTGACATATATATCCCCCTTACTGTCCTAAATCTTATCGCTGTAATAAAATTTTTCCCGAATGGGCTTGTCAGGGACGATTTCTATGGCAATGCCTATTATATCCTCGGACACAGAAACAGCTTTGCAGCCATATTTATGCCCATTATGATATACGGCTTTATCGATAGCTTTTTGCAGAATAAAATGATAAACAAAAAAACTGCTCTTCTGACTGCCTCGATCACGGTCACCACACTTATCACCTGGTCTGCCACGGGAGTTGCGGGACTTACGATGTTTTTGCTGTTCGTATTCCTTGTTTACGGAAAAAAATCGGCTATGCTGTTTGATTCCCTGAATCTCTCGGTGATATACGCTGCCGCATTTTTGTGCATAATCGTTTTCAGATTACAGTCGGCATTTTCGTTCATAATAGAGGACCTGCTCCACAAAAGCATATCCTTTACAGGCAGAACGGATATCTGGGATATAGCCGTAATGCTCATAAAGCGTTCACCCATAATAGGTTACGGCGTTTATGAAGGTCACGGACTTATTTTTATAAGAGGTCAGTATTACTATGCCCACAATGCAGTCCTTGAGGTGCTTTTGCAGGGCGGCGCAGTGTCACTGGTGTTCTATGTGCTTATTTTTGCGGTATCGGCAGTCTCGCTTTATAAATACAGAAGGCTCAGAGTATCCCAGATGCTTTCCTTCGGAATTTTTACCGTTATGGTAATGATGCTTATGGAGGCATACTCAAATATATGGATATTTGTCCTCCCCGTTATTGCTTGCTGTGTTTCCGAAATAGCGGAGCAGTCGGAAAAGGTTGAAGAGGAGAGGGCGGAGGATATCCCTCTTTCAAAACGCTACATTCATTATCGTCTGAACCGTCGGTAAACGGAGAGATCATATGACACGAACTCAGGCTTCCCTGAAAAACCTTACCGCCGCCTTTATCGGGCAGGGGATCGGAATACTTATAAGCTTTATCGCAAGGCGTGTTTTCATTGAATGCCTTGATGAGCAGTATCTCGGAATAAACGGGCTGTTTTCAAATATCCTGTCGGTATTGTCGCTGGCGGAGCTTGGTGTGGGAACGGCTATGACCTTTGCGCTCTACAAGCCCCTTGCCAATGGTGATATCCCTGTTATAAAGTCACTGATGCGGTTTTACAAACGGGCGTACAACGGCATCGGCTGCGGCATTTTGGCGCTGGCGGTGCTTTTTGTGCCCATATATCCTATGTTTATGGACGAGGTACCCGAAATTCCCCACCTTACCGCCATATATCTCCTCTATGCCGCAAACACGGGCGTTTCATACTTTTTCACCTACAAGCGCACCCTTATCATCTGCGACCAGAAAAGATATATCGCAACATATTACCGCTACGGCTTTTACCTTGCAATGAACGCAGCTCAGATAATTATGCTGTATGCCACAAGGGACTTTCTGCTTTTCACGGCGGTGCAGCTCGTGTTCACGGTGCTTGAAAATATCGCTGTTTCAATGGCGGCGGACAAGATGTATCCATACCTTAAGGAAAAGGACGTTTCGCCCCTGTCCGCAGAGCTTTTTGAGGATATAAAGAAAAATATCAGAGCTATGCTTATGCACAAAATCGGGGGCATCGTTGTCCTGTCAACGGACAATATCCTTATCTCAAAGCTTGTGGGGCTGGCTTCTGCGGGAATTTACTCGAATTATTATCTCATAACAAGCGCACTCGAAAAGATAATTGCCCAGTTTTTCGTGTCCATTTCGGCGGGAGTGGGCAACCTGAACGCCGAGGACGGGGACAAAACCAAGCTTTCGGAAAGCTTTTATCGTGTGTTCTTTATGAATTTCTGGATAATGGGCTTCTGTTTTGTGTGCCTTGTGTGCCTTTTTAACCCCTTTATCTGCATATGGCTCAAAACCGACAGCCTTGTTTTCGGAATGGGCACGGTGGTGCTCATATCGGCAGTGTTCTTCCTCACGGGCATAAGAAAGACGTGCCTTACCTACCGTGAGGCGGCGGGAGCGTTTTACTATGACAGGCACAAGCCTATCGTTGAATCTGCTGTGAACCTTGTCACATCTGTTCTCCTTGCCCGTGTTATGGGCGCTGCGGGCATTTTTATGGGTACGGTCATCAGCACGGTGACGGTGTGCATATGGGTGGAGCCATATGTGCTGTTTAAATATGTGTTCAAGGCAAGCCCCAAAAAATATTTCGGCAGGCTTATAATGTACACTGCGGTGACGGCTGTGACCTGCGGCGTGACATATTTTCTATGTTCACTCATAACACTTTCAGCCCCGCTTGCCGCATTTATAGCAAAGGCGGCGGTATGTGCTGTGGCGCCCAATCTCATTTTTCTCGCCCTCTTCGGCAGGACTGATGAGTTCGGATATTTCTTCGGGCTGGTGAAAAAGATAATTCGGGGCATTCTTAACAGAAATTAAACTCCCTTTGGACGTTATATCCTATTTTGCGACACTATGCCCCATGATTTTTTACAGAGTAACCGAAATGTTATCGGTGTGACATAAATTATGGTTTTATGCGGTTGAAAAATAGGAATTTTGGGTGTATAATAATAATACTTATTTTATAAAAAGGAATGTAATGCATTGGTATTTTCGGATATATTTTTCCTGTTCGTGTTCCTGCCGCTGTTTCTGATATGCTATTTTGCGGCTCCAAAAACTAAGATAAAAAATATTGTTCTTATAATTTTCTCCATGTTTTTCTATGCCTGGGGAGAGCCTGTGTGGGTGTGCCTGCTCATATTCAGCTCAATTTTTGACTACTTCAACGGCAGATTTATCGACAAGCACAAGGGCGAGAAAAAAGCTGTTCTCGGCGTTGTCATTTCCTGCGTGGTGAACCTTTCTATTTTAGGCGTTTTCAAGTACAGCGGAATGATAGTTTCGGGAATAAACACTGTGACGGGGCTGTCCCTGCCCGTTCCCGATTTTCACCTGCCCATAGGAATTTCATTTTACACCTTCCAGTCCATTACCTACGTGGTGGACGTTTACAGGCAGAAAGCACGGGCGCAGAAGAATTATTTCGGATATCTTCTGTACCTGTCTATGTTCTTCCAGCTCGTTGCGGGACCTATCGTAAGATACAGCTCAGTTGCACGGGAAATTGAGAGCAGAGACGTTAAGATAAGCGACTTTTATCAGGGCATATGCCGCCTTATCTTCGGTCTGGGAAAAAAGGTGCTTATCGCAAACTCCGTGGGAATGCTGGCTTCCGAGCTGCTCACCTTCGGCACTGCCCCCTCCTCAGTTCTTGCGGCGTGGGCAGGCGTTATAATGTACTCATTGCAGATATACTACGATTTTTCGGGATATTCGGATATGGCGATAGGTCTGGGACTGATGTGCGGCTTCCACTTCCCCGAAAATTTCGAGCACCCTTATATATCCTCCTCGGTGACTGAGTTCTGGCGCAGGTGGCACATCTCTCTCGGAACATTTTTCCGTGACTATGTTTACATTCCCTTAGGCGGAAACAGAAAGCATCAGCTTTTAAACATCGCCATAGTATGGTTCTGCACAGGTCTGTGGCACGGCGCAAGCTGGAATTTCATCATCTGGGGACTGTATTTCGGCGTGCTTCTCGTTATCGAGAAAACGTTCCTGCTGAAAGTCCTTGACAAGCTGCCGAAATTCTTCGGACATCTTTACCTTATCATTGCAGTAATATTCGGCTGGGCGATTTTCTACTTCACCGACACCGCACAGCTTTCCTCCTGCCTCGGAGCAATGTTCGGCGCAAATGGTCTTGCTCTCACGGATATCCTTACAGTATCAAAGCTCAAGGGCAGCTTATGGCTCATAATCGCAGCGATCATACTCTGCGTGCCCGTTTACAGCTATGTCCGTAAGGTGGGCGAGAGATTTTCTATACAGTCAAAGGGCAAATTTGTTTTTGTGGGCGCTGTGAAAATAGTTTCACTTGCCGCAATTATGTTTTTGTCGGTGATCTCCCTTGTGGGCGACACCTATAATCCGTTCCTTTATTTCAGATTCTGATATTGAAAGGAAGAGCAAAATGGAAGAAAACAAGAAGCCCGAAGCGGGCAGAAAAAAATACAAGTCTCAGCCTATTGCCAGAAAAAAAAGGCTTTCCGAGGCTGAAAAGGTGTATAAATCACGGCACGCTGTGTTTGAAAGAGTGACCATAATCATTTTTATTGCGATGCTTTTCTTCACGGGGCTGTGCCTTGTGTTCCTCAAACGTCCCGATTTTTCCGAGTCGGAAAAGCGTGAGCTTGCAAAAAAGCCTGCGCTTACGGTGAAAAGCTATTTTGATGGAACATTCGCCTCGGAATTTACTGCATATTTCTCCGACACCGTTCCTTTCCGTGAGAAAATCGTGGAGTTGAGTGCAAAGTTTAATAACGCAAAGGGCATCAGCGCACCTAAGTTTTACGGCAATGTAAACGTGGTGGCTGATGACGAGGGCAAGCTTATCGGTGAGGAGACTGACGCTGTTACCGTCACCGAACCTGCCGTTACCGAGCCTGTGCCCGATGAATCGGCTGCCGAGGGCGATGTTACCACAGCCCCTGCGGAGACAAATGCTCCCGAGACCACTGTTTCCGAGGAGGAGACTGAGGAAGAGGAGGAAGTGGAGAACATTGCGGACTTTGCCAACAACGGAATCGTGGTTGACGGAGTTAAGATGTACGGCGATAATGCGGGCGTTATGCTTTTCGGCGGCAACAAGAAAATGGGCACACGCTATGCGGAGCTTATCAGCCGCTACAAGGAGGCTATGGGCAGTGATGTGAATGTTTACAACATCGTTGTTCCCACATCTGTTGAGTTTTATCTCCCGAAGAAGTTCCAAAAGTACAGCTCCTCCGAAAAGGACGCTATTGACCATATTTACAGCAGCTATACCGCCGATGTTATCCCTGTTGATGCATATGATGAAATTGCGGCGCACACCGACGAGTATATCTACCTGAGGACAGACCACCACTGGTCTCACAGGGGTGCATATTATGCATATGCCGCTCTTGTTAAGGCAATGGGTGAGACTCCCAAGGACATTGACAAGGATTACGAGGTCCGTGAGATAGACGGCTATGTAGGCTCACTTTACGGCTACACCAATGACCCCATTCTGAAAAACAGCCCTGAGCTTTTCACCTACTACAAGCCGAAGTCAAATTACAAGACCTATTATTATGACTACGACACCCTGAAGCCAAAGGGCGAGGGCACGCTTTTCTATGATAATGTGAGTGCAAACTACGCATACGGCGTGTTCATCGGCTCCGACGCTATCCACACAAAGATTGTCACTGAGAACAACACAGGCAGAAAGGTCTGCGTTTTCAAGGAATCCTACGGAAATGCATTTGTACCCTATCTTGTGGACAGCTTTGACGAGATATATGTTATTGATATCCGATACTTCGGCAGGAACGCTGTGGAGTATATGAAGGAAAAGGGCATCACCGATGTTATCTTCATAAACAACGCCTTTGCCGCAAACACAAGCTCCCTCATTGACGGCATCGAGAAGCTTTACACCAATGAGTACGGCACTCTTGACGATGAAAAGATAGCGGAAGTTCAGGCATATTATGCAACGGCTGAAACAACTGCGGCAACAACTGTTACATCGGCAGAAGCTGCGGTGCAGGATAACGGCGTGAGCACGCTCCCTGCATCGGGCTTAAAGCCTGTTGTGGCAGATACGCCCGTAAATTCGGACAATGCAGGGGAAAGCGGGGGACAATAATGTACGCAGACTGTCATCTTCACACCTCATTTTCGGGGGACAGCGAAACGCCCCCCACAGAGCAGATCGAAAAGGCGATTGCTCTCGGAATGGAGCGGATATGCTTTACCGATCATCACGATCACGATGTTGTTTCGGACATTGATTTTAACCTTGATTTCCCGAAATATTTCGAGGAAATGACAAGGCTCAGGGATATGTACAAAGGCAGGCTGGACATCTGCATCGGCCTTGAAATGGGCTTGCAGAACCATATTGCGGGGTATCTTGAAGAGCTGTCAAAGGAATATCCCTTTGATTTCATCATCGGCTCGGTGCATTTTATTGACGGGCTTGACCCTTATTATGACGAGTATTTTGAGACCCATCCCCACAACGCTTATGAGCGCTTTTTTGAGACGACTCTTAAAAGAATAAAGAAGATAAGCTGCTTTGATTCCTTAGGACATCTTGACTACATTGTCCGCTACGGAAAAAAGCACGGGCTTGAATATTCCTACAGAAAGTTTGCGGACTGCATTGACCCCATTCTTGAAACCATTATCGGAAAGGGAATTGCTCTTGAATGCAACACGGGTGCGCTTTCCCGAGGAATGAACGAGCCTAACCCCGGGCGAGATGTTTTTGCGAGATACAGAGAGCTCGGCGGGGAGCTTGTTACTCTCGGCTCCGACGCCCATTCCCCCGAGACTGTGGGCATTTGCTTTGATATGGCAGGGGAGATGCTGAAAGGTTGCGGATTTAAGTATTATGCGGCTTATCGGGGCAGGAATGCCGAGATGATAAGGCTTTGAGCTTATATAATACAAAAGCCTGCACGAAAACCGTTTTGATTTTCGTGCAGGCTTTTTATCGTAATAATATTCTTGGGATTATTTATCCTTTTTCAGAACATAGAACTGCTTGTCTCCGTCGCCTGTGATCCACTGATAATACATATACAGGTCATCGTCAACGGAATAAAGGGCATACTTTGCTGAACCGATCTTATTGGAACCGATATTGCTGCTGCTCTTTTCTCCGCTGGAATAATAAAATGTCATTTTATTATTAGCCGCTTCTGCGCCGATCATATAGAAATCCCACAGCCATACAGGGGAGGTAGGGTCATAAGAATTTTTATCTATGTCGGTCTGGCAGAAATCCACAGAGGTCCATTTGCCCTCAAGGAGACTTGTGTCCGTTACCTGTTCAAAGGTGGAATGAACCTTCTGCTTAAATATATAGGTGTTGCTTCCGTCGCCGTTTTTAAAGCTGTAGAAGAGATAATTGTCCGTGCCGTCGGTGTAAATTTTATATGAGGCATCGCCGAGCTTCTTTGATGCAGCATTTAAATCTACCCAATCAACGGTGTCCTCATATACGATAAATGCAGTCTTGTTGTCGATGACCTGTATTGAGGACATATATCCCGAACCCGTCCATTCTTTTTTGGAAGGATCATAGGAGCCTGATCTGGAAATATCGGAAAGATATCTGAAATCATAGTATTCCCAAGCGCCTGCCAGTTCCTTGGCTGAAAGGCTGATCTCCTTGAAAGACTTTTTCTGAGCCTTGACGGAAGCGGTATCATCGGATTTTGCTGTGCCTGCCGTTACAGCTTTGGAGACTGTGCCGACGGTATAGGATCTGCCGTTCTTCTTTAAAGCGGCAACCTTGAATTTGTATGATGTGCCCTTTTTCAGATCCTTGATGACAGTTTTTGTTCCCGTCACGGACTTGTATTTAACGTATTTTTTCTTAGCTGCATCATATGTATATATTCTGTAAGCATCTGCACCGTCAACCTTGTCCCAGGAAAGTATCACGGTGTTGTCCTTTATTTTTGCCTTGATATTTCCGGGCGCAGGAAGTGATGCTTCTGCGGCGGAGCATTCAATGCCGAATGTATAGGGAGAATTGCTTGTGACTATCGGGTAGGCTGATGCCAACATAAGTGCTGCCATTACAGCAGCGGTGCATTTTACACTTTTCATAGTTTTGACCTCCGATTTTTTTATGCCTTTTCGGCTTTGATAATATTATACACCTTTATTTTGAAGAAGTGGTGTGCAGGCAGCTAACAAAAACGGGGTAAGCATAAAAAATCTCCCTCTTGACAATTGAGGAGGGAGATGATATAATAAAAATAAAGAAGCAGCCGTATAGACGGTGTGCCTCCGTGATGCGAATTATGTCTCTAACTTGATGTTAGAGACCGACCGCTCAAGGTAGGAACTTGGGCGGTCAGTCTTTTTTGTTGCGTCTGTAAATTATCATTTTTCACCCCCCGCCTGCCTTGTTTTAAGTCAGGCGGCTTTTTTTATTTCCTGCGGTTGACAGTAAAATGTTATTGTGATAAAATTAAATAAAAGTATTATCGGTCGGGAGGTGTGCTGTATGACGGATATGAAGGACTGTCCCCCTTATCTTAAAGAGTATATTTTCTATCTCAGAGTCATTAAAAACCGCTCGGAAAAGACTATCGAATCCTATTACATTGATCTGCGGCTTTTCCTGCGGTACATAAAGGAAAATATGATGAACGCAAAGGGCGATGACATTGACAAAATCGCAGATGTGCCATTCTCAAAGGTCTCTGCCATTACCCTTGCGGACGTTTACGAATATCTTAACTATTCCGCTGAGGAGCGGGGCAACAATGACAAGACGAGGGCGAGAAAAATTTCCGCTATAAAGGGTTTTTACAAGGCATTGTGCAATAATAAGCTTACAAGCTTTCATCTTGAAATAAATCCCGTGGAGACCCTTGATGTGCCCAGCCCCAAAAAGGCTCAGCCCAAATATCTTGGACTTGACGAGAGCAGAAAGCTCCTTGAAAACATAAGCCCTGCGGAGGATTACTATGAGCGTGACTTCTGCATACTTATGCTTTTTCTCAACTGCGGAATGAGACTTTCCGAGCTTGTGGGAATAAACATTCAGGACATTGACCTTGATGACAGAACACTGCGGCTTCTGGGAAAGGGCAACAAGGAACGTATCGTTCACATAAACAACGGCTGCGAGGAGGCGATCAGACAGTATCTTGCGGCGAGACCCGATGCTCCTACGGACGCACTTTTTCTATCAAAGCGGAAAACTCGGATATCCAACAGGCGTGTTCAGCAGATAGTGACGGAGGCCCTTGACCGCATCGGTATGGGAAACAGGGGGCTTTCAACCCATAAGCTCAGGCACACTGCCGCTACGCTTATGTATCAGTACGGAAATGTTGATCCTATGGTGCTGAAGGAAATTCTTGGTCACGCAAGCATTTCCACCACGGAAATTTACACTCACCTCACCAATGAAAACGTAAGAACGGCTCTTGAATCGAATCCCCTTTCGGACGAGGGCTTCAAGATGAAGAAACATAAACAATAACGCTGTGAAAGGAATTGATAGTATGGATTTTATCAGATCGGAACACTATTTTACAAGCTCAAACAAGGTTGACAGGATAGCATACTATATTTACACCCCCAAGGAGGGCAAGGCAAAGGCTCTTGTTCAGATATGCCATGGTATGTGCGAATATGCCGCAAGGTATGAGCATTTTATCGGGCACCTTTGCAGAAACGGCTATGCGGTCATTATACACGACCAGCTGGGTCACGGAAATTCTGCGGCGGAGGACGCTGACTTAGGATATTTCGCCCTTGAGGACGGCTGGATATATCTTATCAAGGATATGCGCCACGTTCAGGTGCTCGGCAGGCAGATGTTCGGGAAGATACCTATGTACGTTATCGGTCATTCTATGGGTTCGCTTGTCACACGCTGTCTGCTGGCAAGGTACAGCTCGGATTTTGACGGAGCTGTTATTCTGGGAACAGTCGGCGCTCACCCTGCCGTTCACGCAGGAATTATTATGGCGGACAAGGAAATTATGCTCCACGGCGTGAAGAGCCGTTCAAGGAAGATTAACAGGCTGCTTTTCGGAATGAGCAATGCACGGATTCCCGACAGGCGGACGGAGTTTGACTGGCTCACCCGTGATGATAGGGTGGTTGCGGAATACTGCGGCGACAAGAGGTGCAATTTTATATTTACGGCTTCGGCTTTCCGTGACCTGTTTATGCTGCTGATGTACTGCTCCTCCCGTTCGTGGTACGGCAAGGTTAGAAAAGACCTGCCAATGCTCATTATGAGCGGCACTGATGACCCTATCGGCTCTTACGGCAAGGGCGTTATGCAGTTTTACAGGAGACTTGATGCTCACGGCTTTGAAGATGTTCGCCTGAAGCTCTGGGACGGCTGCCGCCACGAGCTTCTCAATGAGCTTAACCGTCTTGAGGTTTATGATGATATTACAAAGTGGCTTGATGAACAGGCAGGCTGAGCCTGCACCCGGACGTTCTATGATTTATATAAACATCGTACGGGCGGCTCGGTAACGGTTCAGAATGTGAAAACGATAAACCTGTTACTGTTTGTCAAGCCTTTTTTAGAAAAAATTGAAAAGAAAAT
>CAMBJF010000035.1 GCA_945867875.1 uncultured Ruminococcus sp.
GATAGCGTAGCGTCTCGTGGGCTCGGAGATGTGTATAAGAGACAGGTGATAGAATAATAATATGCCGAAAGAGCCGATGCATTTCAGGGAGAGTGCTTCGGAATGAAATTAACGGTTAAGCATTATTCATAATGTAGGCAACACCGCATAAAGCTTGTGCGCAAGATGCACCGTCAGATTTTTCGTCAGATTGTATAGAAATTTTGCAGGCAGGCTGGCGCCTGTCAAGAAATTTCTGTGCAAGATGACGGAAAATATGCAAGCAGATTGCGTGCAAAGCTGTCAGGCGGGCTTTATGCGGTGCTGCCTATATAAGGCAGAAAGTAAGGAGTAATGGATATGGACAACTACAGAGTACAGGAACCATATGCAAAGCAGGGACTTTACGACCCCCGCTTCGAGCACGAAAACTGCGGAATCGGCGCAGTGGTAAATATGAACGGCGAGGCTGACTACAAGGTAGTTGACAGCGCTCTTAAGATCGTTGAGACCCTTGAGCACAGAGCAGGTAAGGACGCCGAGGGAAAGACAGGCGACGGCGTGGGCATTCTTCTCCAGATATCCCACACATTCTTCTCCAAGGTCTGTGCAGAAGAGGGCATAAAGATCGGCGGAAAGAGAGAATACGGCATTGCGATGTTCTTCTTCCCCCAGTCTGAGGACAAGCTCAAAAAGTCTATGGAGACCTTTGAAAAGGTACTTGCCGACGAAAAGCTCACATTCCTCGGCTGGAGAAAAGTCCCCGTTGAGGCTTCCGTTCTCGGTTCAAAGGCTCTTGAAAGTATGCCCAATATCTATCAGGCATTCATCGAAAAGCCCGCTGACTGCGAAAAGGGGCTCCCTTTCGACAGAAAGCTTTACATTGCAAGAATGGTTTTTGAAAAGGCTGATAAAGAGACATACGTATGCTCCTGCTCCAGCCGTACTATAGTATATAAGGGAATGTTCCTTGTTGACCAGCTGAGAAAGTTCTACAAGGACCTTGACTGCGAGGACTATCATTCCGCTGTGGGAATCGTTCATTCCCGTTTCAGCACCAACACCAACCCCAGCTGGCAGCGTTCTCACCCAAACCGTATGATGGTTCATAACGGCGAGATAAACACCATTACGGGAAATGTGGACAAGATGCTCAGCCGTGAGTCCGTTCTGAAGAGCGACCTTATCGGTGACAGAATGAAGGATATCGTTCCTATCCTCGATGTAACAGGCTCCGACTCCGCCCGTCTTGACAACACTCTCGAATTTATGACAATGGCAGGAGTTGATCTCCCCCTTGCTGTCATCACTCTTATCCCTGAACCCTGGCAGCATCAGACCACTATGAGCCGTGAAAAGAGAGCATTCTATCAGTATTATGCAACAATGATGGAGCCTTGGGACGGCCCTGCCTCCATTATCTTCTCCGACGGCGACCTCCTCGGTGCCGTTCTCGACAGAAACGGTCTCCGTCCCTCTCGTTACTATATCACCGATGACGGAAAGGGCGGCAAGTACCTTATCCTTTCCTCCGAGGTCGGCGCACTTGATATCCCCGTTGAGACTATCGTTAAGAAAGAGCGTCTCCACCCCGGAAAAATGCTCCTCGTTGATACTGTACACGGCAAACTTATCGAGGACGAGAAGATAAAGGAATATTACAGCAAGAGACAGCCCTACGGCGAATGGCTCGACCACAATTTCCACACTCTCCACGAATTCAACATTCCCAACAAGAAGCCTTTCAGATATTCGGGAGATGAGCTTGACCGCCTCCAGCACGCATTCGGATATACCTATGAGGCTATCAGAAGCACTATGATACCTATGGCTCTGAACGCTTCCGAGCCTACTGCGGCAATGGGCGTTGATACTCCCGTTCCCCCTCTTTCAAAGAAAAATCCTCCCCTGTTCGATTACTTCAAGCAGCTTTTCGCACAGGTAACAAACCCGCCTATAGATGCGATAAGAGAGTCTATAATCACCGACACCTCCGTATATCTTGGAACATCGGGAAATATCCTCAAGGAAGATGAGAAGAACTGCCGTGTTCTTGAAATAAAGAACCCCGTTCTCACAAACCTTGACCTTTTGAAGATCCGTACAGCAAATATCGAGGGTCTTAAGACTGCGGACATCTCAATGCTCTACAGCAAGAACACCTCCACACTGAGACAGGCTATCGAAAGCCTTTACACTCAGGCTGACAAGGCTCACGAAGAGGGTGCATCTATCCTTATCCTCTCCGACAGAGGCGTTGACAAGGACCACCTTGCAATTCCCTCACTCCTTGCAGTTGCGGCTCTTGAAAATTACCTTGTAAAGACAAGAAAGAACACCGCTATCTCCATTATCGTGGAGACCGCAGAGCCTTACGAGGTACATCACTTCGCAACACTTCTCGGCTTCGGCGCAAGTGCCGTTAACCCCTATCTTGCAATGGATACTCTTTATGAGCTTACCTCGGGCAAGGCTATCGACAAGGAATACACCGAGGCTCTTAACTGCTACGTTAAGGCAATTGTGAGCGGAATCGTAAAGATCGCTTCAAAAATGGGTATCTCCACTATCCAGTCCTATCAGGGCTCCAAGATATTCGAGGCACTGGGTATCTCCAAGAGCGTGTGTGACGAGTTCTTCCCCGACACCGTAAGCAGAGTGGGCGGTATCGACCTTGACGATATCAGCCGTCAGGTGATCGAGCGTCACGACGCTGCATTTGACCCCAGAGACCTTACCGTTAACGAGGCTATGGAAAGCGTGGGCAGCCACAAGTCCAGAAGCGGCAAGGAAGAGCATATGTATAATCCTATGACTATACATCTCCTCCAGCAGGCAGCCTGGACAAATGATTACAGCCTTTTCAAGAAATACTCCGAGTATCTTAACGCAGAGGAGAGAAATCTCACTCTCAGAAGCACTCTTGACTTCAAGTATGCCGCTGACGGCGGAATACCACTAGACGAGGTTGAAAGCGTTGAGAGCATTATGCACCGCTTCAAGACAGGTGCGATGTCCTACGGCTCTATCTCTCAGGAAGCTCACGAATGTATGGCTATCGCTATGAATATGATAGGCGGCAAGTCAAACAGCGGTGAGGGCGGCGAGGACCTTGAAAGAATCGTCACCGCAGGCACAGCCGAGGACAGATGCTCCGCTATCAAGCAGGTAGCTTCCGGACGTTTCGGCGTTACATCTAAATATCTCACCTCCGCAAAGGAGATACAGATAAAAATGGCTCAGGGCGCAAAGCCCGGTGAGGGCGGTCATCTTCCCGCTAAAAAGGTTTACCCCTGGATTGCAAAGACAAGACATTCGACCCCCGGTGTTGCTCTTATCTCCCCCCCGCCTCACCACGATATCTACTCTATCGAGGATCTGGCACAGCTTATTTATGACCTGAAAAATGCCAACAAGCAGGCAAGAATTTCCGTAAAGCTCGTTTCCGAAGTCGGCGTCGGCACTATTGCGGCAGGCGTTGCAAAGGCAGGCGCAGGCGTTGTGCTCATTTCGGGCTATGACGGCGGTACAGGTGCCGCTCCCGGAAGCTCTATCCACAATGCAGGTCTCCCTTGGGAGCTTGGTCTTGCGGAAACTCACAGAACGCTCATTATGAACGGTCTCCGCTCCAAGGTCGTTATCGAAACAGACGGCAAGATGATGACAGGACGTGACGTTGTTATCGCTGCAATGCTGGGCGCTGAGGAATACGGCTTTGCAACCGCTCCGCTGGTAACAATGGGCTGCGTAATGATGAGAGTGTGCAACCTTGATACCTGCCCCGTGGGCGTTGCTACACAGAATCCTGAGCTGAGAAAGCGCTTCAAGGGCAAGCCCGAATATATCGTCAACTTTATGCGCTTTATCGCCACCGAGATGCGTGAATATATGGCAAAGCTCGGCATACGCACTGTTGATGAGCTTGTTGGACGCTCCGACCTCCTTTACAAGAAGGACTTCCCCGCTGACAGCAAGGCTGCAAAGATAGATATGTCCGAGATAATTGAAAATCCTTATGCCAATACAGATGCACCCTCTCACTTTGTAAAGGGTGATGAGTATGACTTCAAGCTTGACGAGACTATCGATGAAAAGGTGATTATCCCCGAAATGGCTGATGCTCTCGAAAAGGGCACACCCAAGACCATTGATATCAAGGTAAGCAACCTTAACAGAGCCCTCGGAACACTTTTCGGCTCCGAGATAACAAGAAAATACTACAACACTCTTGAAGATGATACATATGTTGTAAAGTGCCACGGCGCAGGCGGTCAGAGCTTCGGTGCATTCATTCCCAAGGGTCTCACCCTTGAGCTTGAGGGCGACAGCAACGACTACTTCGGCAAGGGACTTTCAGGCGGAAAGCTCGTGCTCTACGCTCCCAAGGAGGCAAAGTACAAGGCTGATGACAACATCATCGTGGGCAACGTTGCTCTCTTCGGCGCAACAAGCGGCAAGGCATTCATTGCAGGTGTTGCAGGCGAGCGTTTCTGCGTAAGAAACTCAGGCGCAACGGTAGTTGTAGAGGGTGTGGGCGACCACGGCTGCGAGTATATGACAGGCGGCTGCGCAGTTATCCTCGGAAAGACCAGCAAGAACTTTGCGGCAGGTATGAGCGGCGGTATCGCATATGTCCTCGATGAGGAATTCGACCTCTACACCAAGCTCAACAAGGCTCTCGTAGGATTCTCCAAGCTCACCGAGCAGGAGGATATCGACAGGCTCAGATCTCTCATCGAAGAGCACACCGCAGCAACAGGCTCTGTACGAGGCAGAGAGATACTTGATAATTTTGACGAATATCTCCCCAAATTCAAGAAGATCATTCCCCACGATTATGCGAAGATGATGAACAGTATCAAAAAGTTCACCGCAGAGGGTATGAGTGCCGACGAAGCACGCATCTCCGCATTTTACGAGAACACAAAGTGATCGGGACAGAAAGGAAGAATGATTTATTATGGGAAAAGCAACAGGATTTTTAGAGTATAAAAGAACAGAAAACGAGGGCCTTGAGCCCCTTGAAAGAATAAAGAATTACCGTGAGTTCCACACTCCCCTCAATATGGAGGACAGAAAGAAGCAGGCAGCCCGCTGTATGGACTGCGGCGTGCCCTTCTGCCAGTACGGAAAGCCCCTGCACAACGGAATGGTATCGGGCTGCCCCCTCAACAATCTCTGCCCTGAGTGGAACGATCTTATCTACACCGACAGTATGGACGAGGCTGCACGCAGACTTATGCTCACAAACAGCTTCCCCGAATTTACTTCGAGAGTATGCCCTGCGCTTTGTGAAAAAGCCTGCACCTGCGGACTGAACGGCGACCCTGTTACCGTCAAGGAAAATGAGTATTCCATTATCGAGTATGCATATTCCCACGGACTTATGGAACCCGCCGCTCCCTCGGTAAGAACAGGCAAGAGCGTTGCTGTTGTTGGCTCAGGCCCTTCGGGTCTTGCAGCCGCTCAGAGACTTAACAGAAGAGGTCACAAGGTGACTGTATTCGAGCGTGAGGATCACCCCGGCGGACTGCTTATGTACGGTATCCCCAATATGAAGCTTGAAAAGTCTATCGTTGACAGGAGACTCAAGCTTATGGAGGACGAGGGCGTTGAGTTCAGAACAGGCGTGAATGTTGGCGTTGACATTACCGCTGAAGAGCTTACCTCAAAGTATGACGCAGTAATTCTCTGCTGCGGCTCGGGCAATCCCAGAAACATCGAAGCTCCGGGACGTGACGCTGACGGTATCTACTTTGCTGTGGATTTCCTGAAAGCAACAACCAAGAGCCTTATGGGTTCAAACCTTTCCGACGGATATTACATCAGCGCAAAGTACAAGAACGTTGTTGTAATAGGCGGCGGCGACACGGGAAATGACTGCGTGGGCACATCTATCCGCCACGGCTGCAAGTCTGTTGTACAGCTTGAAATGATGCCCAAGCTCCCTGATACCCGTGCGGCAAACAACCCTTGGCCCGAATGGCCCAGAGTGAACAAGACCGATTACGGTCAGGAAGAAGCCATTGCGGTATTCGGTCACGACCCAAGAATTTATCAGACCACCGTAAAGCAGTTCATCAAGGACGACAAGGGTCATATCCACTCTATCGAAACTATCCGTCTCCAGCCTGTTAAGGACGAGGCTACGGGCAGAATGAAGATGGAGCAGGTAAGGGGCAGCGAGGAAATTATCCCCGCAGACCTTGTACTTATCGCAGCAGGCTTCCTCGGCACAGAAAAGTACATTGCAGATGCATTCGGCGTTGAGCTGAACGGCAGGACAAACGTTGCCACAGCCTCCCCCGAAAGCTACAAGACCAATGTGGAAAAGGTGTTCACCGCAGGCGATATGCACAGAGGTCAGTCCCTTGTAGTATGGGCTATCAGAGAGGGAAGAGAGGCAGCCAAGGCTGTTGACGAGTACCTTATGGGATATACTACACTCAGATAAAATATATGTGATATACAAAAACTCCGCAGAGTTTAGGGAAGTACCGTTAATAAGATTTTAACGGTACCGAGTCACCCACTTTGAGCTTTTCGCAAAATTTGTTGCGAAGTGCCCAAGGGGGCTCCCCCTTGCTGCGGAGTTTTTCTTTGCCATATTGCAATAACCCAAAAATAGTGCTATAATGGTATATATCATCACACCCGAAAGGAATGTTAAATATAATGAATAAAAAGATAATGGCAGGCCTTGCGGCACTGCTCCTCTGCGTAAGTATGACAGCCTGCAAGTCCGAAGAAAGCACAAGCACCGACACATCAGCCGACACCACAGTTTCGGAGTCCGTTTCCGAGACCGTCACCGAGGCTGACCTCACCCCCACAGAGCCTGTTGACCTTGAAGCGGGTCTTACGGATAAGATGTATCAGCGTGCACTGCTCAACGAGGGCAACCGCTCCCGTCTTGCTGCCGCTATGAAAAAGGCTGAAAACGGCGAGCCTGTGACTATCGGCGTTATCGGCGGCTCTATCACTCAGGGCAGCAGCGCCACCAATCACGCAAACTGCTATGCAGAGCTTTTTCATCAGTACTGGGTAGAGAAGTTTCCGAACAGTGAAATTACATTTGTGAATGCAGGTATCGGCGGCACAAACTCATATCTCGGCGTTCACCGTGCCGACAAGCAGCTTCTTGATTACAAGCCCGATGCCGTTATCGTGGAGTTTTCCGTAAACGATACCGACAAGGTCATGAACAAGTATTCCTACGACAGCCTTGTAAGAAAGATCCTGAACAATGATGGCGACCCTGCGGTAATCCTCCTGTTCACCACTCAGGAGGACGGCACAAGCCTTCAGGACGTTCACAAGGAAATTGGCCTTGCTTATGACCTGCCTATGCTCAGCTATCGTGAGGTGGTATATCCCGAGGTTGCAGCGGGCACTCTTGACTGGAAGTCCATTTCCCCCGACAATATCCACCCCAATGATGCAGGTCACGGTCTTATCGGTCAGCTCATTTTAAGATATCTTGACAGCGTTTACGATGACCTTGACAATATCGACACATCTTCAACAGCTTTCGACACCGCAGCTTATACATACGATTACTACAAGAACGCAGCAATGCTTGGTGCTTCCGAAGTAAATGCCGAGGAGATGAGCGGCTTTGAAATATCGGGTAACAAGGTATATCCCGACCTTTTCCCCGACAATTTCGTTACCGAGGGCGAGGGATATCTTAAATTCGAGACCGAGTGCCAGAATCTCGGCATATTCTACTTAAAGCAGACCGACGGCAAGGGCGGCAAGTATGACGTTTTTGTTGACGGTGAGAGAAAATCCGTCCTTGATGCGGATTTCTCAGGCGGCTGGGGCAACTACGGCGAGACCCAGCAGATAATCATCGGAAAGGAATCTGGAAAGCACACTGTTGAGATAAAGCTTTCCGAGGGCAGCGACAAGACAGCTCTCACCATTTTTGGAATAATGGTGAGCTGATAAGCATTTTTTAACGGAGATACATCTATGGCAGAACAAAAGAAATATGAAATGGATATGTGCAGCGGCTCTATACTGAAAAAGATGCTGATGTTTACACTGCCTCTTATGCTTTCAAGTATATTGCAGCTGCTGTTCAATGCGGCGGATATCGTTGTGGTAGGCCGCTTTGCAGGGGATAACTCCCTTGCGGCGGTAGGCTCCACCACTGCGCTTATAAACCTGCTCACCAACCTTTTTGTGGGCTTGTCCATAGGCGCAAATGTCACCGCTGCACGAAATTACGGCGGAAAGCGTGAAGCTGCTCTCAGCCGCACCGTCCACACTGCCGTGACCATAAGCATAATAAGCGGCGTTATCCTCACAGTAATAGGCGTGGTTGGCACAAGGGAGATGCTCCGACTTATGAGCACCCCCGACGAGATAATCGACCTTGCCGCCGACTATCTGAGAATTTATTTTGCGGGCATAACCGCAACCACCATATACAACTTCGGCAGTGCCCTGCTCAGGGCAATAGGCGATACAAAACGCCCGCTGTATTATCTCCTTGCGGCAGGAGCGGTGAATGTGGTACTGAACCTGCTTTTCGTTATCGTCTTTAAAATGGACGTTTCGGGAGTTGCACTTGCGACTATAATTTCCGAATCTCTTTCGGCATTCCTGGTTATCCGCTGCCTTATGCGGGAAACGGGAGCCATAAAGCTGGAGCTGAAAAAGCTCAGGGTACACAAAGCGGAGCTTATCTCAATTATCCGCATAGGTCTCCCCGCAGGCTTTCAGGGAATAGTTTTTGCCCTGTCAAACGTGGTTATCCAGTCCTCGGTGAACCTGTTCGGAAACATCGTGGTTGCAGGAAATTCCGCCGCCGCAAATATCGAGGGATTTGTCTATATGGCGATGAACTCCTTCTATCAGGCGACACTTTCCTTTATGAGCCAGAATTTCGGCGCAGGTGAATACAAGCGTCTCAACAAAATACTTGCCTGCGGCGAGCTTTGCGTTGTGGCAGTGGGACTGGTCCTCGGAAATGCGGCGGTACTCTTCGGAAATCAGCTTCTGAGCATATATTCCGACAGCCCCGAGGTAATTGCGGCGGGAATGGTACGTCTCCACTACATCTCAAAGGTATATTTCCTCTGCGGCATAATGGACGTACTTGTGGGAGCACTGAGAGGAATAGGCTATTCGGTGCTGCCGATGGTGGTGTCCCTTCTTGGCGCCTGCGGACTGAGACTTTTGTGGATAGCAACGGTCTTTCAGATACCGGAGTTTCACAAGGTCGAGGTGGTCTACCTTTCATACGCAATAACCTGGATAATCACGGCAGGAGTTCATTTCCTGTGCTACGTTATCGTTCGGAAAAAGGTCACGAAGAAATACGAACAGGTAAAACCTGCAACTACATAAAGCTATGCAGCAGCTCTTTCGGGGCTGCCCGCAGCTGTACATACAGCCGCCACGGGGAGAGAAAGCAGAAACCACCCTGCGGAATATGAGGGACATATCTGCCCCAGAATATTCAGATACATATGGGAATAATCCCACACGTCCCATCCGAGCAGAACATTAACGATGCACCCCACGGTGAACTCAAAAAAGGTTATGACGCACATTCCGAAGAAGCATTTGAAGAGAATGCTGTCCTCCGGGTGGCGGGCGTAGCGGAGGTACATTATAAGCAGGCATATCCCCCCCGTTATAGTCATAGTCCAGTGGGTATAGCCCCTCGCAACTATCTCAATAAGGGAGTACATCACCCCTCCCCCAAGAAATACTGCAAGATGCCGCCCGAAAGCGGAGGTATCTTTCCACGGTGTAAGGCTTGAACGCACAGAGCCGTGCATATCATATCAGTCCTTTCAAATTTTTATAGGGATATTATCCCTCAAAGACGTTATAAAATACCCTCGAAGCAAAACCAATAAAAGGAACGAACACAATGAAGGAAGAAAAATTTTTCGCTATCATCTCCCGAATGAAGTACATCAACCGCTGGGGGCTTATGCGAAACACCATTACCGAAAATATCAGCGAGCACAGCCTTGAAACTGCATTTATCGCCCACGTTCTGGCGCTTTACAGAAATGTGCGGTTCGGCGGAAATGTTGACCCCGAACGCTGCGCAGTCCTTGCGATGTATCACGATGTGACCGAGATAATCACAGGAGACCTGCCCACGCCCGTGAAATATTACAACGCAGAGATACGCTCGGAGTATGACAAGGTAGAGAAAATGGCGGAGGAAAAGATGCTGTCCTATCTCCCAAATGACCTGAGAGAGTATTACCGTCCGCTCCTTGGGCATACAGATGATGAACGGGAGCTGTGGGAGCTTGTAAAGGCTGCCGATAAGCTTTCGGCACTGATAAAGTGCGTGGAGGAGCGGCAGATGGGCAATGCCGATTTCACAGATGCGGAAAAGTCTACGCTTGAGTCTGTTCACGAAATGAATATTCCCGAGGCGGAGGAGTTTCTGAAAGAATTTATGCCCGCTTACAGCGGAACGCTTGATAAGCAGGCAAAGTAAAAAACGGCTGATGCACACAAGGTACATCAGCCGTTTGATTTCAAGTATGTTAAAACTGTAAGCTAAGATTACTTGAGCTCAACAGTAGCGCCGGCAGCTTCGAGCTTAGCCTTGAGCTCTTCAGCCTCAGCCTTGGGAGCAGCTTCCTTAAGAGTCTTAGGAGCAGCCTCAACAGCTTCCTTAGCTTCCTTAAGGGAAAGACCGCAAGCGTCCTTAACAGCCTTGATAACGTCCATCTTCTTGTCGCCGAAGGAAGCGAGAACAACGTCGAACTCAGTCTTCTCAGCTTCAGCAGCAGCGCCGGCACCTGCAGCAGGACCTGCAGCAGCAACAACAGCGGTTACACCGTACTTTTCCTGGATAGCTTCAACGAGCTCAGCGAGCTCAAGAACAGAAAGAACATCGATCTGGTCTAAAATGGTAGTGATCTTTTCAGATGCCATGATAATAATCTCCTTTAATATTTATTTTAGTTTTACGCAGCAGCGGTATAAATATAACGCTTATGCTGCTTCCTCTGCCTTCTTGTCGGCGAGAGCCTTGAGTGTAGCTGCGAGCTTCTGCATAGGACCCTGGAGAGAGCCAACGAGCTGAGCAAGCAGAACATCCTTGGAAGGTATCTTGGACAGAGCCTCAACACCCTTAGCGTCATAAACAACGCCCTCAACATATCCACCCTTGAGGTTGAACTTGTCGTCGTGTTCAGATGCAAACTTACCGAGGATTCTTGCGGGAGCAGTCTGGTCGTTTTCACAAACAGCGAGAGCAGTTGTACCCTCGAGAACTCCGCAGAGATCTTCGAGACCGTTCTCCTTGAGAGCGATTCTGAGCATTGTGTTCTTCTCAACAAAGTACTTAACGCCAGCCTCTCTCAGCTCTTTTCTGAGCTTGGTATCCTCCTCAACGGTGATACCCTTGTAGTCAACGAGAACGCCTGAGCAGGAAGCCTTTACGAGCTCGGAAAGCTCAGCGGCTCTTGCCTTCTTGGTTTCAAGAATCTTTGCGCTTGGCATAAAATTTCACCTCCGAAAAAGTTGAAAATTATGCTACCCATTCATAAAAAAGAAAATCCTTTCCCTGCAGTACAGGAAAGGAGCGTACAATCATAATAACAGTACAGCGATCTCTTTCCTCGGCAGGATTTACGGAAAAGTCAAAATTGCAGCTTGACTCGCCACCTGCTGTCTTTAGAATATGATAGCCTGCGTCGTTTCTCAACGACCTTATTACTATATCACATTATTTCTCGCTTGTCAAGGGGTTTTACGAATTTTTTCAGATTTTTTTATTCAGCATATACTATAATTTAATATGAAAACATATCCATATCCGCTTCCATAATGTTACATATGTAACCGAATTGTGATTATTTCCTGCGCAAATCCGATGATTTTGTGAAAATCGTGCAAGATGTCGAGTAAATTGCGAAAAAAATTTGTTATAATAATGGTTGTAGTGCATTTTGAATTGTGCTATAATAAAGCTATGCTAAAAGGCACCAATAATTTATTTTGGAGGAAAAAATTATGAAAAAGATTCTTGCTGCTCTTGCAGCTTCTGCAATGGTTGTTTCTATGATGGGCGTTTCCGCTATGGCTGAAGGCCTCGACGGCGAAGGCGATACAATCGAGGACGAGACTGTAGAAGAGGTTGTTGAGGAAACTGAGGTTGAGGAGACTGAGGCTCCCGCTGAGACTGAGGCTGCTCCCGTTGAGACTGCTCCCTCTCCTGCAACAGGCAACTCTCCTGTAGCTATGGCTGTTATTCCTGTAGCTCTCGCTGCTGCTGCAATCGTTGCTAAGAAGGCTAAGTAATTTAGTTTAACTTGCAGAATTTGAACCCCGTTTTCCTTATCGGAAAGCGGGGGTTTCTTTATATGATGCTGTTTTACTTTGCCATTATATAGGAAATGAACAATGAAAACGATTAAAGTTCGGCAGTTTGAATATAGATTTTTAGAAAAAAACATTGTATAATATGTGTATAAGTATCATTATGCCTTTATGTATGGTGATATTCACATACAAACTCAAGAATAATTTGGAGGAGATCAAAATGAAACTCAGAAGAATCGCAGCTGTAGCTGCAGCTTCCGCAATGGCACTCACAGCAGTGGCAGCATCCGCTTCTGCTTACGAGTACACCGCATACCTTATGTTCACAGACATCGACTGGCTCTGGGGCAACTGGGACGCAGGCAACGGCACCGACGCTACTATCACAGGCCCCGGTACATACACCGTTTCCCTCGACAACACTCAGGCTGAGAATACAATGTCCGCTGCAAACGGCGCTAACGTATTCTGCGTAGATATCATCGGCGGCTATGCTGACCTCGCTGATATGGACGTTACTCTCGACAGCATCAAGGCTGACGGCAACGAGGTTGCTTTCGACCCCGAGAAGATCTGCTACGGCGATATCGAGGAGAAGGGCAACTACAGAATCGAGATCCAGAACGCTTACGGTCTTACAGGCGATATGAGCGATCCTCACTACGGCGCAATTGACGCTGCTTCTTTCAGCGCTGCTGAGAAGATCGAAGTTACATTCACAATTTCTGACCCCAACGGCGCTGCTGAAGAGGCTGCTCCCGCTGAGGATACTGCTTCCGAGGACACAGCTGCTGAGGAAGTTGCTGCACCCGCAGAGGAGACTGAGGCACCCGCTGCTGACGCTTCCACAACTGCTGCTGCTACAGGCAACACATCTGCCGCTGCTCTCGCTGGCGTAATGGCTACAGCTGCCGCTGCTGCTCTTATCGCTAAGAAGCACACCAAGTAATAGCCCGTAAATGTAGGCTTTATGCCCCGTCTGCACAGGCTGCGGACGGGGCATTTTTTTGTCGTAAAATGTCGTGGTAAATATACACAAAAACACTCTCCAATATTTTATTTTTTCAATCGTTTACGCGGCTTGACAATATTCGCAAGCTGTGATATAATCATAATTGCAACAAACTAATTGATGCGGCCTTTGAACTGCATCATATATGTAATAGATCTATGTAATGTTACAATCTGTATAATAACTTGTTTGCAGTACATTTTGTATAAGGAATGCGTCGCTAAATTGTGCAGTCCTCCAAAAATGTAAAAGTTGTTCTATAGATATTGACTAAATCGGATTTATGCGTTATAATATATATGATGTTAAGTTCTTATATTTCTATGTTAACATCCGTTTTGTTGTCTCCTTTCTTTTGTTCTACACATATTATTTTATGTGATGTCATCTGACTAAGCAGGGCTTTTGTCCCTGCTATTTTTTTGCCAAAACTTCGCCTAAATGCTTGAAGATTACCAAAAAATTGTGAACTGTTTTATTCAATGTGCAGAATATACAACCGAAAACGTTTTTGCAATTGATTTTTTAATGCAAATATGATACTATTATACATAGTTATTAATCTCGAAAGGTATGGATCATTATGGGAAAGAATATAATTCTTTACGGCCCTCCCGGCACCGGTAAAACATACAACTCCGTCAACTATGCTCTGGCGATAATCTACAACATTCCCGTTGAAGCGGTAATGAAAAAAGACTATAATTCTATGCTCGACCGCTACAATGAGCTGAAAAACAGCTTCGGTCAGATCGAGTTCACCACATTCCACCAGTCTATGGGATATGAGGAATTTATCGAGGGTATCAAACCCGTTTTCCTCGAGACTATGAACGAGCGTGGTGAGCGTACACGTAAAAAGGAAATGGTCTACGTCGTTGACAAGGGCATTTTCCGTGAGTTCTGTCAGAAGGCTGCGGAGCACCCCGACGAGCGCTATGTTTTCATCATCGATGAAATAAACCGAGGCAATATCTCAAAAATATTCGGTGAGCTTATCACTGTTATCGAGCCTTCAAAGCGTCTTGGCGAGCCCGAGGAAGTTAAGGTAAGACTTGCATATTCGCAGGAGCCCTTCGGCGTTCCCTCCAATGTTTATATCGTTGGTACAATGAACACTGCCGACCGTTCCATTGCGCTCCTCGACACAGCTATACGCCGTCGTTTCGACTTCGTTGAAATGCTCCCTCAACCCGAGCTTTTCCACGATACATATGTCGAAGATGTGAGCATCGAAGCGCTGCTTTCGACTATCAACAAGAGAATCGAAATTCTCTGCGACAGAGAGCACACTATCGGACACGCTTATTTTATGTCCCTCAAAACCGACCCGTCTATCCAGCGTCTCGGTTCTATCTTCAAAAATGCAATCGTTCCCCTGCTACAGGAGTATTTCTACGGCGATTACCAGAAGATTCGCTGGGTGCTTGGCGATTACAACAAGGAGCCTGACGAGCAGTTTGTCAAGGCAATTGCAATCGACTACAAAAAGACATTCGGCGAAAATGTTGAGCTTTTCCTCGATGTAGACGATACATACGAGATAAACGAAGCTGCATTCTGGAACATTGATTCCTACAGAAAGCTGCTTTGATAATAATTAAGGGGCAATGCGCTGCACGCCCCTTATTTTAAACTGTGCACAGGAGGGCGGCATATGGGCAAAAGAGACCGATATAAGCTGCGTGAAAGCGATTTTTTCAAGATCGACGGACTTTCGGAAGTGGAGGGCGGTGTTGCGCTCCCTGCCGATATCTTTGAAATGCTGGAGTCCTTTGTTGTCGAAAAGAAAATGCCCGACCCCCGAGGCATAAACAGCTATATGCTCAGCGCCGAGGGCGAGGGAAACAACCGTATCCTCCGTGCAGGCGGATACGTGGGCGCAATGGTCTTTAAGGACGGCACTCAGATAGAAATTCTGCCGATGATCTCGGCAAAAAACAACAAGGGAGAAGAGCTTTCAAACAAGAGAATTTTTCTCAATATGCTCAAGTCAATGAGAAATCTTCCCCTGACAAATTACAATATGAACAACCGTGCATCGGAGGTACTGAACGTTTTTGAGTCATTTATCCTTGCGTTCATCAACGAGGTGACAGGCATTGTCAAGAACGGTCTGAAACAGATCTACCGCCCTTATGAGGACAATGAGCACTTCCTTAAGGGCAAGGTAATATATGCAAAGCACGCAACGAAAAATTTTGCCCACAAGGACAAATTTTACGTTCAGTACGATGTTTTCACCATTGACCGACCCGAAAACAGGCTCATAAAATCCACGCTCAAATATCTGAGGAACATCACCTCCTCCGCCCGAAGCAAAAACAAGCTGGACAGCCTTATCGCTAACTTTGACGGAGTTGAGTATTCCCAGAATTACAAGCAGGATTTTGCCGCATCTGTACTTGACAGAAGTATGGCGGGATACGGAAACGCCCTCAGGTGGGCGGAAATTTTCCTGCTCAGCCGCTATGTCACCGTTACAAGCGGACGAAACGTGGCATACGCCGTTATATTCCCCTCAGGCGAGCTGTTCGACAATTACACCGCATACAGCCTCAGCCGTATGCTTGACAACCAGCGATTCAAGATAGAACTGCAAAAGAAACGCTATCCCCGCCTTAACCGACCTATGCCACGAGACAGCGCACAGGCTCTTGCGGTAATGACGAGCCGTGCTGATGGACTGAGAGTTGTTATCGACTCCAAGTGGCAGGGGCTTTCATCAAATGATGAAAATATGGGAATATTGCAGACAGATATATACGATCTGTATAATTTACTTGAAATGTACAAAGCGCAATCAGTCTGCTACATATACCCTTCAACCCCTCAGACCCGTGAGGACAACCGAGAGATATGCTTCAAAAATGAGGACGGTATTCTGGGCCGTGTTTATTTTGTGGATATCGGTGATATGGAAGCCAGCCTTGCGGTCGTGCTTGAACATATTTTCGGTCAGAAGATCGAGGACTCCGAGCGCAGACGTGCGGCAGGAGCGGCGGTATAATAAAAAAATACAAAGCGGAGACCTGTTTTGAAGTGCCCCCTGTCAAGTAGACAGCTGAAAAAACAAAAGAATGTTTAGAA
>CAMBJF010000036.1 GCA_945867875.1 uncultured Ruminococcus sp.
CGAGATAGCGTAGCGTCTCGTGGGCTCGGAGATGTGTATAAGAGACAGTTGGAAACCCGCAAGCCTTTGGAAAGGCTTGACCGAAACTTTTACCTTTTGGAGTTCCGTTAATTTTGCTTTAACCTGTTGCGCCCTTGATATTTCTGATAATATCCTCGATAGTTTCCTTTGTGCTCGGGTCATTCGCCACGGCTTCGGAAATGCTGTCGATATAGAATGAAACTGTGGAATGGTTCTTGCCCCCAAGCTCTGCGCCGATATTCTGCAGTGAAAGCTGTGTCATTTCCTTGATAACGTATGCCGCCACCTTTCTTGCGGTGGATATCTGCGAAGAGCGCTTCATACTTCTTATATCGTCGCTTGTAACGCCGTATATCCCTGCTACCTCGCTGATTATCCTGTCAACGGTAACGGGTGCGATGGAATCATCGCTGAGAATTTCTCTTATGGCGTTCATCGCCTGGGTCATTGTGGGGGGAGTGCCCATAAGGTGCTGCGAGGCTTTGAGCTTTTTAACGCAGCCCTCCAGCTGTCTTATGTCGGCTTTGAGCCTTGTTGCGATAGTCTCCACCACGTCATTTGTAAGGGTAAGATTCAAAAGGTCAGCCTTTCGTTTGATTATGGCGACTCTCGTTTCAAAATCGGGAGGGGTGATGTCTGCGATAAGACCCCACTCAAACCTTGTCCTTATTCTCTCTTCAAGGGTCTTGATGTCCTTGGGAGGCCTGTCCGAGGTGAGGATTATCTGCTTGCCCTGACTGTGAAGCTCGTTGAAGGTGTGGAAAAATTCCTCCTGTGTGGATTCCTTTCCCGAAATGAACTGGATATCGTCCATAAGCAGCACATCGGCGCTGCGGTATTTTTTTCTGAAAGCGTGGGTGGTCTGCTCTCTGATAGCGTTTATAAGCTCGTTTGTGAAAGCCTCGCCCGTAACGTAGATTATGTTTGTTTCGGGCTTGTTTGTTTTAATGGCGTTGGAAACGGCTGTGAGCAGATGAGTTTTTCCGAGACCCGATGGACCGTGGATAAACAGGGGATTATAAACTCCGCCCTGATTTTTTGAAACGGCAACACAGGCAGCGTGGGCAAATTCGTTTGATTTTCCCACGATAAAGGTATCGAAAGTATAGTCATATTCGGCGTTTGAAAAAGTAAGCTCCAGTTCTTCCCTGTCTTTGATGGGTCTGGAGTCATTTTCATCTGAAAGCTCGGCGGGAGAAATATCGATCTCCACATCAAAGCCCATAACGTCAAGAAAAGCGTCCTTCAGCAATTTTTCGTAATTTTGCATAATGATGCCCTGCTGGAATTTGGACTGTACCGTAAAGTAAGCCACATTATCCTCAAGCTTCACGGGCTTCATTGAGTGTATCCACATATCGTAAGCCACAGAAGTAAGCTCGCCGTTAACGACTTTTCGGTGGATAACTTCGAGGACCTTTTCAAAAACCTCGTCGAAAGATTTCATAGAAAACCTCTTTCCAAAGCGGAAAACCGCTGAAAAAATAAAAAGGAATGCGCAGCAGCCCGTATATATATGGAAACTTCCGTAAGAATTGACCTGCAAAAGGGCATATGCACACTATTCTAATAAATTATACCATAAACCCGTCAAAATTGCAAGGGGTAAAGACAGATTTTTCACTTAATTAAAGGTATATTTAAATATAGAATAGGTAAGGCGGATAAAACTATCTTTCAACAGTGATTCTTTATGATGTTGAAAGTTAAAATAAAATATTTTTTTCAAGTTTAAGAAAACTTTAAGCTCCCCGATATAGAATATAGACATCACAAAGATAAAAACAAATTTCCCGAAAGGAATGGTCATTTATGAAAAAGAATCATATCATAGCTGCCGCTCTGGCAATACTGCTTGCAGGCTGTTCGGCTGAAAATACAGCGTCAACATCGGAAAATGTTACTGATACAAGCACGGAATCCGTGGTTTCATCGGCTGAGACACAGGCATCTGATGCAGATGAAAAAACAACCGACCAAAATTCCAACGGTGAGCTTGTAAAGGTATCAAGCTATGACGGCAAAACTCTTACGGGCACAAAGCTTGATATGCCTGCAATGGGCGGCAATGGCGGCGGACAGGGAACTCCTCAGGGTACACCTCCCGATATGAACGGCGATATGCCACAAAAGCCTGATGATAACGGAAACGGTGATAACACTCCGCCTGAGCGACCCGATGATTCAAACGGCAATGCTCCCGATGGAAATCCTCCCAAAGCTCCTGAGGGTGGTGATCCTCCCGAAATGAGCGGCGAAGAGGTCACATACACTGTCAGCGATTCAGCTGATATATCTATAGAAATATCCGAGGGCGATATGGTGAGAGTAGTTACCGATGAAAACGGCGAGATCATAAGCATTGAAAAGGAAGAATTCGGCGGCGGTATGACAATGGTTCAGATGGGACAAAATGGCTTTGGCGCAAACGGAACGGATAACGGCACATCTGCAAATTCCGCCCAGGATAACGCAGCTCTTTCCGACACATCTTTTACATCAAGCGGCGATGATGAAAATGCCCTGAGAGCCGACAATGTAACAGCGACCCTTAACAATGTGACCATAACCAAAACAGGCAGATCATCCAACACGGAAAACGGCGATTTTTATGGAATGAACGCTGCATTTCTTGCTGAGAACGGCGCAAACATTACCATAACAGGGGGCGAGGTCACGACCGATGCAGTGAACGGCAACGGCATTTTCAGCTATGGAAACAGCACTGTCGTTAACGTAAGCGGCACCAAAATTCGCACATTTCAGAGAAATTCGGGCGGCATACAGACCACAGGCGGCGGCATTATGAACGCTGATGATCTTGATGTTGAAACAAGCGGCAACTCCTCCGCAGCCATAAGAAGCGACCGTGGGGGCGGAACAGTCACCGTCAAGGGCGGCACATATACCACAAACGGCACAGGCAGCCCTGCAATATACAGCACAGCCGACATAACCGTTTCAGATGCGGCACTTACCGCCAATAATTCCGAGGGCGTTGTAGTCGAGGGAAAAAATTCCGTCAAGCTCGAAAACTGCACGGTATCGGGAAAAATGCAGGGCACTTACAATGATGACAGCGAAAATATCCACTGCATAATGATCTATCATAGTATGTCGGGGGACGCTGATGTGGGCGAGGCATATTTTGAAGCAAACGGCGGCGAAATAACTTCTCTTGCAGGGGATATGTTCTATGTCACAAACACAAGCTGCGAGATAAATCTTTCTGATGTAAAATTCAATATGGCTGACGGCGTTTTCCTCAGAGCCGTGGGCAACACATCTTCAAGAGGCTGGGGAAAACAGGGCGGGAACGGCGCTGATGTTAAAATGAGCCTTGCAGATCAGTCTGTTTCGGGCGATATCGTGGTCGATGACATTTCTTCTCTTGACCTCACACTTTCATCATCTGACATAACAGGTGCTATAAACAGCGATAATTCGGGCGGAAACATAGTTCTGACCCTTGACGAAAACAGCAGCATCACCCTCACAGGGGACAGCTATGTTACCGGATTTAACGGCGATATTTCACAGATAAATGCGGGAAATTTTCACTTTTATGTAAACGGCGAAAAGCTCCTGTAAAAAAAATATCGGGAAAAAATCTGAAAATTTAGAAAAAACACTTGACAAACGGGAACCATATGCGCTATACTATAACATTGATGGGGTATCCATACAAGAAGCAGGATACTGAAATGCAGTAAGCGGAAAACGATGGTTCCCCTTTTTAACAAAGGAATATTATATTATCCGGAAGGTAAGGAGGAGAAAAACAGTGAAAAGAACATACCAGCCTAAGAAGCTCCACAGAAAAAAAGAGCACGGCTTTATGAAGAGAATGTCCACAAAGAACGGCCGTAAGGTGCTTGCTCGCAGAAGAGCAAAGGGCAGAAAAATGCTCACATACTGATGCAGTAAGGTCCCGAAGCGGCTTTGCTCAGACAATGCAGCCAACGGGAGCATTATGACCGCAAACCATAAATTTGCGGTCATATTTTTTAATCGGGAAAGGATAAGACAATGCTCTACACTATAAAGCTGAATAAAAATAAGGATTTTGTGCGGCTTTACACCAAGGGAGCCTTTGTCTCAGGCGGTATATGCACAGTCTATTACCGCAAAAACGGCACCGATAAAAACAGATTTGGCATAACCACAGGCAAGAAGATAGGCAATGCAGTTTCAAGAAGCCGTGCAAGGCGTGTTATCCGTCAGGCATACAGGGAGACCGAAGCGGAGTTCCCCAAGGGCTTTGATATCGTTGTTACCGCAAGGACAGGCAGCACTGCCTGCAAAAGCTATCACATAGTTAAATTTTTTAAAAGCAGGGTCATTCCCACTATGAGAGACCCCGCAAAGCAGAAAAGGCAGATAAAGAAATGACCCCTCTTGACAGGCTCTCACAGCTTTTTAAGACTATCGTTATCCTGCCCATAAAATTTTACAAGAGATTTATTTCCCCCAGTCTGCCCCCGAGGTGCAGATACTACCCCTCCTGCTCGACCTATGCCGTTGAAGCCATACGGAAGCACGGAGCTGTCAAGGGAATGATACTCGGAGGCTGGAGGATACTCAGGTGCAACCCCTGGGCGAGAGGCGGCGTTGACCACGTTCCCGAAAAATTCAGTCTCACCTATTGCTTTAAAAAAGAAAATAAGCAGTGATCATTTATCACGCTGAATAGAGAAATGCCGAAAAAGAAATACGGCTTATAAACTTGAAAGGAAGATACAAAAAAGTATGGGATTTATTTCTGAGCTCATCGGCTATCCTCTCGGATTTGTAATGTGGGCTATTTATCAGGTATTCAAAAACTACGGAGTTTCGATTCTCCTGTTTACTATCGTAACAAGACTGGTGCTGTTCCCACTGTCGGTAAAGCAGCAGAAATCCAGCGCAGCTATGGCGGCATTCAGCCCCAAGCTTGAAAAGCTCAAAAAGCAGTATGCGAACAATCCTCAGAAGCTCCAGGAAGAGCAGATGAAGCTCTATGCTGAGGAGGACATCAACCCAATGGCGTCCTGCCTTCCTATGATCCCTCAGCTCCTTTTCCTTTACGGTATTTTCGATGTTGTTTACCGTCCTCTTACTCATATCCTCCACATCACAAAGGCAGAGGTAGCAGCATTAAAGGAAATTGCAGCTCCTCTTTTTGAGGGCAACAGATATTTTGAGTCACGTCCCGAGATATACATTTTACAGGCTGTTCAGGACAATGAGGCTCTTTTCACAGGCTCAGGCATTTCCACAGAAATACTCGACAAGATAGCGGCTTTCGACAACAAGCTTTTCGGTCTTATTGACCTTGGCGCAGTGCCAAATTCCCTTTTTGCCGAGGGCGCAAACACTGTATGGAATGCGGCTTCTATCGGTCTGTTCCTTATCCCTATCATTTCGGGCGTTATCCAGCTTATAATGACTATTTACACCACATCAAAGCAGAAGAAGCTCAATCCCGAGGCTTCCGCTCAGATGGGCAGTATGAACCTGATGTTCTATGTTATGCCTATCTTCTCTATCTGGATGGCATTCTCATTCCCCGCAGGTATCGGTTACTACTGGATATGCTCTTCTCTCGTAGGCTTTGTTCAGTCTATCGTGCTCAACAAGATATACACTCCAGAGTATGTTGCAAAGCTTGTTGAAAAGGACAAGCAGAAGAAAAAGAACAAGAAGAAATCCGGCTTTATGCAGAAATATAACGAGATGCTCCAGGAAGAGCTCAAAAAGCAGAACGGCGGCGCATCTCAGCAGACTAACAGAAAGATATCCGCAGCAGGCGTTGCAAAGGACGATGAAACAGGCGAGGAAGTAAGGCTCAGCAAGTCCCAGCTCAAGGACTATGAGCGCAAGATAATTGCGGAAGCAAGAAGAAAACAGGCTGAAAAATACGGCGATGAATACATCGACGACGATAAAGACTAAGTAACATAATCAGGTTCCCAAAATCCGAAGCAGAAAGGATGTATCAATATGAAAAAGGAATTTACCGCAAACACCGTTGATGAAGCAAAGGACCTTGCCGCAGCAGAATTCGGAGCTGATAAGAGCAAAATCACATTTACCGTTATCGAAGAAGAGAAAAAGGGCTTTCTTGGCTTCGGAAAGACCGATGCAAAGATAATTGCGGAATACGAGCCTTCAAAGGCTGAAACAGCCGCTGAATACATCAAGTCCATTCTTTCCTGTATGGACATCGAGGCAGAGCTTGACATCACCGAGAATGAGGACGGCGCTGTTATCGACATAAAGGGAGATACAACAGGCGCTGTTATCGGCAGAAGAGGGGAGACCCTCGACGCTATCCAGTACCTTGCCTCAATGGCTGCAAACCGCAGCGACAAGGAATATTACAGAATTACCCTTGATTCCTGCGGCTACAGAGAGAAGAGAAAAGCTATCCTTGAGGATCTTGCAAGAAAGATATCCAAGACTGTTCTCAGAACAGGCAGAACTTCTACTCTTGAACCTATGAACCCTTATGAGAGAAGAATAATCCACGCTGCTGTCAGCGAAATTGAGGGTGTTACCTCAAAGAGCATCGGCGAGGAGCCTTACAGAAAGGTAGTAATTTCCTCTGTTAACGGCAGACCCGAGCGCAGACAGGGCAATGGCAAGAAGGGCGGATATGATAAATCCCGCAGAAGAAGAGATTCTCAGGGTCACACCTCAATGGACCTTATGAAGACTTCCTTTGAGAAAGATTATAAGAAGCCCAAGCCCGAGGACACTATGACCGACGGCGAGCTTTACGGCAAGATAGAGCTGTAAAACTGTTTAAAAAGCAGAATTTTGTGCGGATATATACTTTTGAAATAAAGTATAAATCGCCTGATAAAAAAATTTAAGGGCGTCATTGACGCCCTTTTTTTGTGGCAGATATTCATACTTGAAAGGAAAAATTATGCCTGATAATACCATTGCCGCAATATCGACCCCCCGTGCGGCAGGGGGAATATCAATGATACGCATTTCGGGAGATATGTCCCTCAGAATTGCGGATATGCTTTTTACCCCCGTTTCACGAAAGGAAAAGCCCTCGGAAATGGAGGGCTACACCTGTGCATACGGCAAAATTTTCTCACAAAGCGGTGAGGAGCTTGATGACTGCATTCTCACAGTCTACAAGGCTCCCCGTTCATACACGGGCGAGGATATTGCTGAAATATCCTGCCACGGCGGTATTTTTCTGACCGAAAGGATACTCCGTGAAGTGTATGACTGCGGGGCAATGCCTGCGGGGGCGGGGGAGTTTACAAAGCGGGCATTTCTGAACGGAAAGCTGTCACTTACTCAGGCTGAGGCTGTTATGGATATGATATCCGCCGAGGGAAAGGCCTTTCACCGCAGGGCTGTTAATGTAAAAGAGGGAGCACTTTTCAGAAGCATAAAACAGTGCTCGGACAAGCTGCTCACGCTCCTTGGCGAGCTTGATGCGTGGGTGGATTATCCCGATGAGGATATTCCCGAGGTAAGCCCCGAGAATATGAATGCGGCTCTGACCGAGATACTTGCTGAAATAAAGAAAATAAGTGCAGGCTATGACAACACTCGCATACTCAGGACGGGTGTTAATACCGTCATTGCGGGCAAGCCGAATGTGGGCAAAAGCACGCTTATGAATCTCCTTGCGGGGGAGGAAAAGAGCATTGTTACGGATATCCCCGGAACCACCCGTGACATTGTTGAGGAATCCGTCCGACTTGGGGACATTGTTTTAAGGCTTTCTGACACTGCGGGTCTCAGAGAGACTGAGGACATCGTTGAGGGTGCAGGAATTGAAAAGGCACGCCGCCGTCTTGAAACAGCTGACCTTATAATTGCAGTATTTGACAACAGCACTCCTATTGATGATGATGATATGAAGCTTATTGAAAGCTGCAAAAAGCTCTCGGGTGTAAAGGTGATCGCTTGCATTAATAAAAGTGATAAGAATTCAGTAATTGATAAGAACAAAATTATTGATGCATTTGAAAATGTTATTGAGATATCTGCCGAAAACGGTGAGGGTAAAGATAAATTACAAAATGTATTAAGTAATATCTATTTAACTAATAGTAATGTTTATAATGACCTGTCAGTGAATGAACGTCAGAAGCAGTGTCTTGACAGTGCAAGGAAGTGCATTGAAGAGGCTATGGCAGCACTTACATCGGGCACAACTCTTGATGCTGTCAACATAATTCTTGATGATGCGCAGAATTATCTGCTGGAACTGACGGGCGAAAGAGCGTCGGAAGCGGTTGTAAATGAGGTGTTTTCTCATTTCTGTGTGGGTAAATAAATTCAGATAGGAAGTCTTGTTATGGAAAATTATTACATAGATGATTATGATGTTGCTGTTATCGGTGCGGGTCACGCTGGGGTTGAAGCCGCTCTTGCAAGCGCACGTCTTGGGGTGAAAACAGCTCTTTTCACCATTTCCCTTGACGGCATCGCAAATATGCCTTGTAATCCATCGATCGGCGGTACTGCAAAGGGTCATCTTGTCCGTGAGATAGATGCTCTTGGCGGACAGATGGGCAAGTCTGCGGATAAATGCTTTATACAGAGCCGTATGCTCAACCGTGGAAAGGGTCCTGCGGTTCACAGTCTGCGTGTTCAGGCGGACAGGGTGAAGTATCACGAATATATGAAAAAGGTCTGCGAGGATCAGGAAAATCTTGATATAAAGCAGGCGGAGGTCACTGAGGTAATTGCCGAAAACGGCGTTGTTACTGGAATTGTGACCGCTCTTGGTGCAAGGTATAATGTTAAAAAGGTAATAATCGCAACGGGAACATATCTCAAGGGCGTTATCCACGTGGGCGAGGTCTCATATGAAAGCGGCCCTGACGCCACACTTCCTGCACGATATCTTTCAGCAAGTCTTGAAAAGATAGGTGTTCATCTCCGCCGTTTCAAAACAGGCACACCTTCCCGTGTTCATAAGCGGAGCATTGATTTTTCCCGCCTTGAACGTCAGGACGGCGATGATGATATCCAGCCATTTTCATTTGAGACACCACGAGAGGGCTTAAAAAACATCGTTTCCTGCTACATCGCATACACAAATGAGGAAACTCATCGTGTTATCAAGGAAAATATCCACCGTTCGCCCCTTTATTCGGGACGTATCCATGGTGTCGGACCACGTTATTGTCCCTCAATCGAGGATAAAATTATGCGGTTTACCGAGCGTCCCCGTCATCAGCTTTTTATTGAGCCAATGGGTCTCACAACTGATGAATATTATCTTCAGGGAATGTCATCGTCACTTCCGGAGGACATTCAGCTGAAATTTCTCAGAACGATAAAGGGTCTTGAACGCGTTGAAGTTATGCGAAATGCATATGCAATTGAGTACGATTGCTGTGACCCGCAGGATCTCAGACATACTCTTGAATTTAAGAAGATATCGGGGCTTTACGGTGCGGGGCAGTTCAACGGCACATCGGGATACGAGGAAGCTGCCGCACAAGGACTTATTGCGGGAATAAATGCGGCATTGTCTGTTCTCGGCAGGGAGCAGATAACTCTTTCTCGTTCATCTTCCTACATCGGTACGCTTATTGATGATCTTGTTATCAAGGGCTGCACCGATCCTTACAGAATGATGACAGGTAGGAGTGAGTACAGACTTCTGCTCCGTCAGGATAATGCAGATGAGCGGCTTACGCCTATCGGTCATGAGGTCGGGCTTATTTCCGAGGAAAGATATGCTGCTTTCCTGAAGAAATGGGAGCAGATAAATGACGAGATTGACCGCATAAAGCACAAGACTGTCAGCCCCACAAAAGAGCTTAATGAGATGCTTGAAAGCAAGGGTACGGCGGCGATATCCACGGGAATACGTCTTTCCGAGCTTATAAAGCGTCCTCAGATCTCATATTGGGACACCGCTCCTTTTGATGATGAAAGGCAGCCACTTCCCTATGAAGTATGTGAGCAGGTTGGACTCAGAATTGAGTATGATGGCTATATTGCACGCCAGCTTATGGAAGTTGAACACGTTCAGAAGCTTGAAGAAAAGAAGCTTCCCACCGATGTGGATTACAAGTCAATTGAGGGTCTGAGCCTTGAAGCAATTGAGAAGCTTAATAAAGTTCGTCCCGAAAATATTGGTCAGGCAGGAAGAATATCGGGTGTTTCACCTTCTGATGTGAGTGTGCTTGTTATATGGCTTTCAAAGCAGAGAAATACATCTCAGAAATAAGTAAAATGTTCCACGTGGAACATTGCGTTTAGGAGTGATAGAATGACAATTCTTCCGTATAATGAATTTTCGAAACTTTTTGAAAAGGGCGGAATGAGTGTAACAGAAGAGCAATATTTGCTTCTTGATAAATATGCAGAGCTCCTTGTTGAATATAATAAGGTGATGAATCTGACAGGCATAACCGACCCGCAGGGAATATCCGAGAAACATTTTCTTGACAGTTTGCTTGTTTTTAAGCTTGCAGATATTGCTGAGAACAGCTCGGTTATTGATGTGGGCACAGGTGCGGGATTTCCCGGAGTGCCGATGAAGCTTTACCGACCTGATCTTGATGTGACACTTCTAGACAGTTTAAATAAGCGCATCAATTTTTTATCAGCTGTATCAGATGCAACTCTTCCAATGAAATGTATCCATGCAAGGGCAGAGGAGGGCGGAAGAAAGCCAGAGTTGAGAGAAAAGTTTGATGTATCAATTGCAAGGGCTGTGGCGGCTTTGCCTGTTCTTGCGGAATATTGCCTGCCGTATGTAAGGGTTGGGGGAATGTTCATTGCTATGAAAGGTCCCGGAGAGGATATATCTCAGGGCGAAAGTGCTGTTAAAACTTTGGGCGGAGAAATTGCGGATATCAAGAAATATGAGCTTCCGTCGGGTGATAAGCGTGTAATGGTCATTGTGAAAAAAATCTCATCCACACCGACAAAATACCCACGCAACGGCGGTCAGATTTCAAAAAAGAATCTTTGAAAATGTTGAAAGATGTTCCTTATTGAAAATATATCAGCATTAATCACGAAAGTTTTGACTTTATTTTATGCATAAAGGGCATTACAATAATATCATAAAGAAACGGAGATGATATTATGGCAATGCCCTTTAAATCTGCCCTTGAAAATCTGGGCGGGATAATTTTGAATGAAAAGACTGCCGCAAAGGTGGTTATGCTTGATATGGACAGGATATACCCTAACCCCAATCAGCCGAGAAACAGATTCACGGAAGGTGACCTTGAAGAGCTTGCGCAGAGCATTAAAAACAGCGGGCTTATCCAACCCATAATCGTCCGCAGGCTTGATATGGGTTATGAACTTATTGCAGGAGAACGGCGGCTTCGTGCGGCACGGCTTTGCGGTATGAATGAGATTGCCTGTATAATCGTTGATGCAAGTGAACGCAGTTCGGCTATGATGTCACTTGCCGAAAATATGCAGAGACGTGACCTGAATTATTTTGAGGAAGCGGAAGCTATATCGGCGATGACACAGTTATTTGGTTATACTCAGGAAGATGTTGCACTGAGAATTGGTAAATCACAGTCGGCTGTAGCTAATAAGGTTCGACTGCTAAAATTTACACGTTCGGAGCGAAGAAAGATGATTGAATATGGATTCACCGAACGTCACGCCCGTGCACTTCTTGCAATTGAATCACCCGATATCAGAGCTGATGTTATCGAGGAAATTTATGAAAGAAAGCTTAATGTTGAAAATACCGAACGGCTTATTGAAAACTATACCCGAAAGACAAAAGAGCTTCAGCGAATACGAAAATGCAAGGGTGCATTTAAAGATGTGCGGCTGTTTGTAAATACTATAAACCACGCAATTGAGGTCATGCAGGCGGCCGGAATAAATGCTGAGGTGAAGAAAACAAAGGAAAAAGATTACATAGAATATGTGGTGAGAATACCGTCAGGGTCATAATTTATACTAAGAACCAATTAAAAACTGTACAAAAAATCGAGCATAATCTTGCATATATGGATTATGCGAAGATTTTTTGTCTACAGTTTTATTGGTTATTAGTATTACAGCTCTCCTGTTTTCAGGGGAGCTTTTTTATGTAGAATGTTCCACGTGGAACATTTTGTATTTTTATGGTTATTGCTACTTGAAATCATTGGCGGGAAATGTTATAATAGAAATATGCCGTTTATATGACGCTTTCAGAATGTTCCACGTGGAACATTTTTATTTGAAGATAAAATTTAAGGAATGATAAAATGACGAAAATAATAGCAATTGCCAACCAAAAAGGCGGTGTCGGCAAGTCCACAACAGCTGTAAATCTGGCTGCCTGCATTGGAATAAGAGGAAAAAAAGTCCTTTGTATCGATATGGACCCTCAGGGAAACACCACAAGCGGTTTCGGTATAAGAAAAAAATCCGTTTCTGTTACTGTTTATGACATTCTTATGGGCAAGCGCAGGATAGGTGAGGGCATTATTGAAACTGCTTACAAAAATGTTTCGGTAATATGCAGTACATCGGCTCTTGCGGGTGCTGATATTGAGCTTGTTAATCTTGATAACCGCTCAAACAGGCTTAAAATGCAGCTTCTGACCGTAAAAAATGACTATGATTACATAATAATCGACTGCCCACCATCACTTTCTTTGCTTACAATTAATGCTCTTTGCGCATCTGACAGCGTGCTTATTCCCCTCCAGTGCGAGTATTATTCACTTGAAGGACTTTCTCAGCTTGTTGAATCAATCAGAAGAGTTAAGAAGAATTATAACCCGAACATTGATATTGACGGAATCGTGTTCACTATGTTTGATGCCCGTCTGAACCTTACAAATCAGGTGGTTTCGGAAGTTCAGAAGCATTTCCCGAAAAAGGTTTACCGCACGGTAATACCCAGAAATGTCAAGCTTTCTGAGGCACCAAGCTTTGGCAAGCCTGTTATTTATTATGACAAAGCTTCGAGAGGTGCGGAAGCTTATGAAAAGCTTTCGGAAGAAATGCTCACCCGTCACGGAGTTACAGATGTTAAGCCAAAGCCCGTAAAGAAGCGGCTTCTTGGCTCGGTAAAGCTTTGATAAAGGAGAATTCATATGGCACTTGGATCAGGTCTTGATATACTTTTTGAGGATAATGCTTTTGAGAGCAAGGACATAAAAACACTGAGAATGTCTGAAATTGAACCTAATAAGTCACAGCCCCGAACTGTTTTTGATGAGGAAAACATCAAGGGGCTTGCGGAATCCATAAAGGAACACGGGCTTATTCAGCCAATAGTTGTCCGTCCGCTGCCAAACGGCATTACATATCAGATAATCGCAGGTGAGCGCAGATGGCGTGCCTGCAAGCTCCTTAAAATGGAGGAAGTTCCCGTAATTATCCGTGAGACTGATGAGCTTGAAGCGGCTCAGCTTGCTATTGTTGAGAACGTTCAGAGAGCTGACCTTAACCCTGTTGAGGAAGCTATGGCTTATCGTGCACTTATGGATAAGTATGGTATGACTCAGGATAGGCTTGCTGAGGTTATGGGAAAATCACGTCCGTATATTGCAAATCTGACTCGTCTGCTCAGTCTCCCTGAGGAAGCTTTGACGGCTCTCAGCAACGGTGAAATCTCCGTCGGACACGCAAAGGTTCTGCTTTCAATTGAGGACAAGGACAGCCTTATTTATGCGCTCAATACTATTATAAGTGAAAAGCTCAGCGTCAGACAGACCGAAAAGCTTGCGGCAGAGCTTTCAAAGGAAAATGTTGAAAAAGAGACTGTCAGCCGCAATGTGAAAAATTATTACACCGAAATGGAGCTTAGTTTGAAAGAACGTCTCGGCAGATCTGTTAAAATAAGCGGAAAAGACGGTGAAAAAGGCAAGATCACCATTAGTTTTAATGACAAAGATGACCTTTCGAGAATTGCCAATCAGCTTATTATAATGGAGTCCGATGGCGATAGTCAATGCCCTGTTACTGATTAAAAAATACCCTGTCATTTAGGAAAGTACCCTTTTGACAGGGTATTTTTCTGACAGAACAAAGCAGAAAATGACAGGACAAAATTCGCTCGGTATGATATCATTATTTCAAGAGGTGAGAAAATGGACTGGACTGAGAGCCTTAGACGGGCTGTTGACTATATGGAGAAAAGCCTTTTGGAGAACATTACTTCCGATGATGTGGCAAAGGCTGTATGCATATCGCCGTTCTACCTTGAACGTGGTTTTAAAGTTATGACAGGCTTTTCGATAGGGGAGTATATCCGCAACAGACGGCTATATTTATCAGCACTTGATATTCTCAGCGGCAGTGAAAAGGTAATTGATATCGCCCTGAAATACGGTTATGACACTCCCGAAAGTTTTACAAAAGCCTTTACACGTTTTCACGGCGTCTCACCATTACAGCTCAGAAAAGAGCCTCACAGACTGCGTACATTTCTCCCTCTGAAAATCAAAGTCATCATACAAGGAGGAAATGATATGGAATTTGTTGTTGGAAAAATGAGTGGGTTCAAGGTGATTGGTTACGAGAATATTGTTTCATCGGAAACGTCATACACCGATATCCCGAAGCTTTGGGATAGGTTTGCAGATCGTTATGGCGCAGTTATGAACGGAAAAACTCCCGAAACTACAGATGAAAAAGCCGTTGCCGAAAACTGCATAGGTGAGTTTGGCATATGCATTGATGATGCAGGAAAGAACAAGTTCAGATATCTTATTGCGGGGGCGTACAAGGGTGGAGATGTGCCCAAGGGTATGACTGTTTATGAACTGCCCGATGCTGCGTGGGCAAAGTTTAAATGTGTCGGACCTCTTCCCGGAGCATTGCAGTCAGTAAACACACGTATTTTCCGTGAATGGCTGCCGGGAAATCCCGATTATGAGATAGCATTCGGTACAAATATTGAGTGGTACTCAAAGGGTGACAGCGGCAAAGCTGACTATGAAAGTGAAATATGGATACCTGTGAAACATAAATAAAATGTTCCACGTGGAACAATGAAAATACCCCGAACAAGCTTACTTGTTCGGGGTATTTTTTATGTCAATATCAGTATAAATTACTTCTTGACTTCAATAAGAGTCTTGCCGCCCATATAAGGCTGGAGAGACTTAGGAATTCTGATAGAACCGTCCTCGTTGAGGTTGTTTTCAAGAAGAGCGATAAGCATTCTCGGGGGAGCTGCAACGGTGTTGTTAAGAGTATGAGCAAAGTATTTCTTGCCGTCTGCGCCCTTAACTCTTATGCCGAGACGTCTTGCCTGAGCATCACCAAGGTTGGAGCAGCTGCCGACTTCAAAATACTTCTGCTGACGGGGGCTCCAAGCTTCAACATCATAAGATTTAACCTTAAGGTCTGCAAGGTCTCCCGAGCAGCACTCGATCGTTCTGACGGGAACGTCCATTGAGCGGAAAAGCTCAACAGTATAATGCCACATCTTGTGGAACCATTCCATACTGTCCTCAGGCTTGGAAATAACTATCATTTCCTGCTTTTCAAACTGATGGATACGGTAAACTCCTCTTTCCTCAATGCCGTGAGCACCCTTTTCCTTTCTGAAGCAGGGAGAATAGCTTGTGAGGGTGTGGGGGAGAGTTGCTTCGTCAACAATAGTGTCGATATACTTACCGATCATAGAATGCTCACTTGTGCCAATAAGGTAAAGGTCCTCGCCCTCGATCTTGTACATCATAGCGTCCATTTCAGCAAAGCTCATAACGCCTGTTACAACGCTGCTTCTAATCATAAAAGGAGGAATGCAGTAGGTGAAGCCCTTGTTTATCATAAAGTCTCTTGCATAAGCGGTAACAGCGGAGTGGAGACGGGCAATGTCGCCCATAAGATAATAGAAACCGTTTCCTGCAACCTTTCTTGCAGCGTCAAGGTCAATACCGCCGAGCTTTTCCATAATATCGGTGTGATAGGGAACCTCGAAAGCAGGTGTCACAGGCTCACCGAAACGTTCAAGCTCAACATTCTCGCTGTCATCTTTTCCGATAGGAACGGAGGGGTCGATGATGTTGGGAATGGTCATCATAATTTTCTTAATTTTCTCAGCAAGCTCGGCTTCCTGTGCTTCGAGCTCTGTGAGGCGGTTTCCGAAGGAAGCTACCTGAGCCTTTGCTTCCTCAGCCTCTTCCTTCTTGCCCTGACCCATAAGCGCACCGATCTGCTTTGAGATACGGTTTCTGTCGGCTCTGAGCTTGTCGGCTTCCTGCTGAGCTGCTCTTGACTGTGCGTCAAGCTCGATTACTTCGTCAACAAGAGGAAGCTTTGAATCCTGAAACTTCTTCTTTATATTTTCCTTTACTGCGTCGGGATTTTCCCTGACAAATCTGATATCCAGCATTTTTTTCATTCCTTTGTATTTTTTTGTCCCGTTTTGGACACTCATATTTATAT
>CAMBJF010000037.1 GCA_945867875.1 uncultured Ruminococcus sp.
TGTTAGTACTACTTACGAAATTGACGGAGGAACATTTCATGTTAATTCAATTTTCTCAGATTCGGGAACGACTGTTTCAGAAAAAGTTGAGAAGATGATTAAGCGTGATGTTGATAATCTGGTAACAGAAAATTCATTCACAGAATAAGCAAGAGAGAATTGTATGTGATATAATTATTACATACAATTTTCTTTTGTTTGACTGCATAAGGAGAGAGAAAAACAATGTTCCAGTCAACTAAAGGAAACACATACGCTGCACTTTATGCTCGCTTCTCACGTGACGAACTTGACGGAGAAAGCAACAGCATTGCAAATCAGAGAAAGATACTGAACAAGTATGCAGAGGAGCATGGCATTTTTAATGTCAAGTTTTATGCCGACGATGGATTCAGCGGAACAAATTTTAATCGTCCCGATTTTAAAGCTCTGCTTGCTGACTGTGAAGCAAAAAAAATCAGCACAGTAATCGTAAAAGATATGTCCCGTTTTGGACGTAACTATCTTATGGTCGGTTACTATACTGAAATCTATTTTCCCGAAAACAATATTCGCTTCATCGCTATTAACGATGATGTTGATAGCACCAAAGGAGAGAACGAATTTACTCCGTTCCGAAATATCATGAATGAGTGGTATGTTAGAGATACCAGTAAAAAAGTTAAATCGGTTATCTATAACAAAGGAATGTCAGGAGAACGAACATCAACCAATGTTATATATGGTTATATGCTCAATCCCGACAACCGTAAAGAATGGTTGATTGATGAAGAAGCTGCTGCAAATGTCAAACTTATTTTCGAGCTTTTCTTAAATGGAAAAGGTGTTTGTGAGATTGCAAGACAGCTCCATGAACTTAAAATAGTTATTCCGTCTGTATATGCAAAACAGCATGGCAAAAACTCAACAAGGGCAGAACCAATCGACTGTTGTTTATGGGACAGGAAAACAATTCGGGAAATGCTTGAACGTCAAGAGTATGTTGGTGATACAGTCAACTTCAAAACAAAAAAAGTTTCTTACAAAAGCAAGAAAAAAATCAAAATGGATAAAAGTGAGTATGTGATATTCCCGAACACTCACGAGGGAATTATTGAACGTGATACTTTTGAAACTGTTCAGAAAATCTTAGCAAGCAGAAAAAAAGTACCGACGATCAGACAGCCTGATCCATTAGGTGGTTTTATCTTCTGTGCTGACTGCGGAAGCAGAATGTATGTGCATAGAGAGTTGGCACATTCAAATAAGAACGCATATATATGTGGCAAGCACAGACGTTCAAGTCAATTTTGTTCTGCACATTATATACGAGAAAGTGTGATTCACCAAATCATTCTTAACGAATTGAAAAAGGTAATGAATCTTGCCAAGAATGATTCTGAAAGGTTTTTAAAAATTGCTATACAGAGTTATAATGATAAAGGAAGTTCAGAACTGAAAAAGTTTGTTAAGGAAAAGCAGAAGTGCGAAAAAAGAATACAAGAGTTAGACACTCTGATACGAAAATTATTTGAGCAGTCAATACTCGGAACTCTTACCAGTGAACGCTTGAGTATTTTAGCTTCAGGATATGAAGCTGAACAGGCGGAACTAAAAACTACTCTTGCTGAACTAAACGAAAAGATTGATTCAGCAAATAGAAAAAAATGTAATGCTGACAGATTTATTGCTATTGTTAATAAGTACACAAACATTGAACAGCTCACTCCTGAGATTATGTCAGAATTCATCGACAAGGTGTTAGTACATAACCCTGTTTATGACGAAAACAATGACAGACATCAGACTGTTGAGATATTTTTCAATGGAATTGGTACTTTGGATTACAATAGTTTTAATTAAAACCCATCGGGTACGCAGAGGGGAGTCCACTGGGCGGCGCCCTTTGGTCGCCCTCCGCAGAGGGCGAAATCCCCTTTATACAAAAGAACGGAGCAAGGGGTGAGAAATGCGACAGCATTTCGAGGGGGAGCGACCAAGAACGCTCCCCTTTTTAACGGTACGGACTTACTATACCTTCAAAACGTTTCGGTGGAACGTTTTGGACAAAGCAACTCCCCCGAACTATTTTTATTTCCCACACAAACACAAAACCCCGTTTCCAAAAAATCGGAAACGGGGTCATTTTAATATCAGTTATCCCTGCTTTTATCCAGAGCTTTTTTCTTTGCCTTGTCCATATACATCAGCTTGTCGGAGCGCTTGAGTATCTCCTTGAAATCGGATATCTCCTCCTGCTTGGCGTAGTATATTCCCACGCTGGCGGAAACTCTGTACGGCTTGCCGGAAGTGGCGTTGAAGCTGTCAAGATAACTGTTTATTTCGCTGCGGATATCATCGGTATATCTGCCCCTTATGACCGCTATCATCTCGTCGCCGCCGAATCTTGCGCATATGGCTGTTTCGGGGCAGCAGGCTCTGAGCGCAAGTGCCACCTCACGTATGGCAACATCACCCTCGCCGTGGCCGTAATTGTCGTTTATGGCTTTGAGCCCGTCAAGATCTGCAAGTATCAGCGTCAGTCCGTCATCAGTGCTGCCGATAAGCTTGTCATATTCCTTGATAAAGCCACTGCGGTTGTACAGCCCTGTGAGAGCGTCGGACTTGTACATCTCTTCAATGCGCTTATTGAGATAATGCTGATAGCGCATATTTCTGTAGCTTCCCAGAGCCGTATTTATGGCGTATATCGTCTGGGGCATTTTTTCGTAGTTTGCAAGGTCAAAATTATTGAAATGGAAGCAGACATATCCCATTGGATTGTCCATAAAGTTTATGGCGAAGAAAATAAGAGGGACTTTTTTCTCCATTACCGCCTCTATGCCAGGGAAAATTTCGTCACTGTCAAATGATTTAGGTTCATAAGGAGAGTCAAAATCAGTATTGAACAGCTGGAAAAGCTTATCTCCCGCATACTCCTTTTGGCAGGGTCTGGCAGGGTCTGCGGATTCATCGATGCATTCGGGGTTGAGAATGCAGACCATATTGTAAAAATACTGAGCCCTGTTAAATTTCTGAGCCACCTCTTCAATGCTCCGGCACATCTGCACACGGACGGTTATCCTGTTTAGAGCATAGCTTTCCTCCTGGAAACGGAAGAAGCGGTTGTTCACTTCATTCAGATAAAGAGAGGTGTTTATAGGCTGGGTGCAGTGACAGCCGCAGGATTCGGAGGGGAGAAGTCTTGGGGTTATGAGCACTCTCCTGTCGGTCATATCGCCGTCAAAAAGCTTATCGAGAAGAGCGGCAGTTTCCCTCGCCATATCGTCATAGCTGCACAGGCAGGAGGTTATTTTGGGGACGGAGAATTTTATTGCCTCAACGCCGTCAAAGCCCGTAACGATTATTTCTTCGGGAACACGGACGTTATTGTCCGCAAGAACTCCGCAGACGCTTATCGCCATTGTGTCATTGGCGCAGATGAACGCCCCCGGCAGTCTGTCCTCATCAATGAGCTTATTCACTGCCTTTTCGGTGGGGACTGACCAGAAGTCGCCGTAGCTTACCATATTATCCGAAAATTCGATGCCCTTTTCTTCAAGGACCTTTTTGAAAACGGCAATTCGGCTCTCGGAAAAATCGTTGCCCTTTATGCCCGCTATCATATGCAGGTCGGTAACGCCGTGGTCGTCGATGACGTGGCGTATCACCTGAGCAAAGCCCTCTTCATAGTCAAATTCAAGGCTGTAATGCCCTTTCTGCATTCCTCCCGCAAATATTACGGGGATATTCTTTTCGCCGCATTTCCGCTCTATACTCTCAATAATGGCAGTGCTTTTTATTTTCTCGTCAAGAATTATGACGGCATCGGTTATATCGTAGTTTATAAGGCTGAATACGGCGGATTCGCCCTTGTCGTCTGGAGTGTTCCAGAAAAGGTCTGTGCAGGTGGCATAGACAAAAAGATTCCAGTTTCTTTTTTCAAAAAAGGTACTGAGTCCCATAATATAATCGTGGCTTACCTCGTCATTCACCTTTGACAGGCAAAGCGCAATTATTTTTTTGCCGTGAAGCATTTCGGAACCCTCCCTTGCTGCATAAATTATGTTTATTTTATTATACCACACAGGTATGGAAATTTCAATTGCAAATATTCATTTTCACCGTATTTTATGAAAAAATCCTATTTCATTTGTAGAATATGGCAATTTATGTATTTTCTACAACTAAATATAGTGAATATAATTTATTCAAATTCAGCTTTTCTTTTAAATCTTTTAGCTATATTGCATATTTATTGATGTATAAAGTTTTCAAAATGTATAAAATCATTTTTTTGAACATAAATTTTAAAAAATCCCTTGCAATTATTATTAAAATTTGATATAATTATATCAGATAATTTCGCACAGTACGGCAGTCCGCCTGCCGCATCGTCTGTGTTTTTGATAGGAGTGTTTAACTGATGGCTGAGCTTATCGGTGTTAACGAGGAAAGGTGTATAGGCTGCAACGCTTGTATAAGAGTCTGTCCCTCTCCCGAGGCAAATTCCGTAAAAATTCTTGAAAACGGCAAGGCAGTTACCGCAATAAACAGTGAAAAGTGCATTGCCTGCGGCGAATGCGTAAAGGTCTGCAAGGCGAAGGCAAGAGATTATGACGACGATATCGACAAGTTCTTCAAGGACATCAAGGAAAGAAAGATAATCGTTATCGCTCACCCCTCTATCAAGACCGCTTTCCCAGGCACCTGGCAGGCTGTTCTCAAATGGTTCAAGCAGAACGGTGCCGACGGCGTTTATGACGGCTCATACGGTGCTGACATCTGCACCTGGGGCTATGTAAGGGCTATCGAGCAGGGCAATGCCAAGAACGTTATCTCCACTCACTGCCCTGCTGTGGTGAAGTATATGGAGATATATCACCCCGATGAGACAAGAGACCTTTCTCCCGTTCACAGCCCCATTTCCTGCGAGGCTATATACATAAGGGATTTTATAAAGAAAAATTACGCTGTGGCTGCCCTCACCCCCTGCCCTGCTATGAAGCTGGAGTTTGAGGCTACGGGTCACGCTGAGTACAACATCACTTTCAAGCGCCTGAAGGAATATTTCCGCCGCAAAAAGGTGGACTTCAACAAGGCTCTCGAGGGTGACCAGCACTATGATTTTGACGACCAAGTCCAGGGCTGCATGGGCGGAATATTCCCCACTCCCGGCGGTCTCAGATACAACCTTTCCATCAACATTCCCGACATTATCGCCGTAAATTCCGACGGCGCAGACAGCATTTACAAAGAGCTTGACCAGTACTGCGAGCTTCCCGCTCACCGTCACCCTCAGGTCTTTGAAGCACTGTCATGCAGCGGCGGCTGCGGCTGTGGCTGCGGTATCGGCAACGAGGGCGAGCAGACGGGCGTTGAGATAAAGGCTATTATGCGTGAAGTTGAAATTGACGCAAGAAACCGCAGAAAGACTGCTCTCAACGGTATTGACAAGCAGTTCAAGATATTCGATGACCGTATCAATCCCAAGAGCCTTATGAGAAACTACAGCTCCGACCGCAAGGCCACACCTGCGCCCTCCGACGCTGACCTTGATTCGGCATTCGCAAAGCTGGGTCTTAACAATGAATATGACCGCAAGATAGACTGCGGCGCCTGCGGATATTCAAGCTGTGCGGAAATGGCAAAGGCTGTGTGTGCGGGCAGAAACATTCCCGAAAACTGCATAAGATGCGCTAAGGCATCGGGCGGCACTGCTCCCGTTTCCAAGGCTGCGGGCAATGAAAATGCTATCAAGATAGCCGAAAAGGTAAGCGGCTTTGCCACAAATCTCCTTGCGGATATCGAAAACATTTACGCAAGTCTTTACAACATCGACAACTCCTCTCAGAAGTCCGCTTCGATGTCGGGCATTGTAGTGAATATCCTTGAAAAGGTAGTAGGCTTCTGCTCATCTGTTGAGAGCATTGATGCTGACAACCTGCCTATGCTGGTTTCCACTCTCCAGAAGCTCCAGTCCGCTGTTTCCTCCCTTAATGAGAACATCAAGGAATGTGCAAACGGCTCCTCCACCATAAGAGAAGCTATGCAGGCTGTGGCTGATGCCACCACCGAGCTTAATGTTATGGCTCAGGATATGGTGTCCTCCGTTTCGGATAAATATTGATGAGATGATCTTTCCGCTGTCATATGCGGCAGCGTCATATCCCGAAACTGCCGTTTATGTCGGTGGTTTCGGGATTTTTTTGCCATTGGCGGGATATGTACGGGAGGTTTGGCAATGAAGAAACAGCCATCTAAAAAAAGTGTTTTTAAAATCACAGCAGTCCTTTTCCTATTGCTTGTATTCACACCTACGTTCATATTTTTTATAATATCAAGTATGTTTGCTCCATTGCGCAAAGCCGAATTGTCCGAAGTTCAAATAATGAAATACGAGAATGGCACATACAGAGAATTATCAATTTCCGATAAGGAATCATTGAATAATTTATATAATATGAAAAACGACATTACTCAAAAAGCAACTGTCATAAACAGCAAGCTCCGTGAAGCGGATACCTTTCAGAAGGACAGCGAATTTTCACTGAAATATATTTATGAAAACGGAGAGCATCAGACTATAGAGATAACCGAAAGCATTGTTATCATTTTTAACTGCTGTTCCCCGAATGAATGCCCGAAGTTTTACCTATACAACAAATCTTCCGACTCTGATATTTCTCTTTCAAGAGATGCACTCACAGACTATATTTTATGGCTGTATTATGAAAATTAGCGGCTTTATATCTGTTTATCTGTCTGTGCAGTTTTTCAGGCACAGAGAAATTCCGCCAAAATTATATATAATGCGTGAAATTTATAATTTCCCTTGACAGAAGCTTTTCCTTATGTTATAATGAATCTGTAAATGATAATACCTTATCAAGAGCGGCTGAGGTACTGGACCTGTGAAGCCCGGCAACCTGATTTGTGCATTGCATAAAAAAAGGTGCTAATTCCTGCGGATAATTCCGAGAGATGAGGAAATTACAAAACGTTAATTTTGTAAGGCACTCGGTTTTCGGGTGCCTTTTTTAAGTTATAAACCCATTTTACAGAAAGGACTAAAAAATGTCTAAGTTTCTCTTTACTTCCGAATCAGTTACTGAGGGTCATCCCGACAAGATCTGCGACCAGATCTCCGACGCAGTTCTCGACGAGATACTGAAAAATGACCCTAAGGGCAGAGTTGCCTGCGAGACTTGCACCACCACAGGCTTCGTTATGTGTATGGGCGAAATTTCCACCACCTGCTATGTGGATATCCCCAAGATCGTAAGACAGGTCATCATCGACATCGGCTACGACAGAGCAAAATACGGCTTTGACGGTCACACCTGCTCCGTTGTTACCTCCATTGACGAGCAGTCCCCCGACATCGCTATGGGCGTTGACGAGGCTCTCGAATACCGTGACGGCGAGTTTAAGGACGATTATGACACAGGCGCAGGCGATCAGGGTATGATGTTCGGCTTTGCCTGCAACGAAACTCCCGAGCTTATGCCTATGCCAATTTCTCTTGCTCACAAGCTTGCAAAGAAGCTCACCGAGGTGAGAAAGACAGGTGTTCTCCCCTATCTCCGTCCCGACGGAAAAACTCAGGTAACTGTTGAATACGAGGACAACAAGCCTGTCAGAGTTGACACTGTTGTTGTTTCCTCACAGCACGCTCCCGAAGTTTCCCTCGACAAGATAAGAGCGGACATCATTGAAAAGGTCATCAAGCCCGTTATCCCCGCAGAGCTCCTTGTTGACACCAAATATTTTGTAAATCCCACAGGCAGATTTGTTATCGGCGGCCCTCAGGGCGACAGCGGTCTTACAGGCAGAAAGATAATCGTTGACACATACGGCGGATATTCCCGTCACGGCGGCGGAGCATTCTCCGGAAAAGACCCCACAAAGGTTGACAGAAGTGCGGCTTATGCGGCAAGATATGTTGCAAAGAACATCGTTGCGGCAGGTCTTGCAGACAAGTGCGAAGTTGAGCTTGCATATGCTATCGGCGTTGCAGAGCCTGTTTCAATAATGGTTGACACATTCGGCACAGGCAAGGTCTCCGATGAAAAGCTCAGTGAGGCAGTAAGCAAGGTATTCGATCTCCGTCCTGCGGCTATCATTGAGACACTTGAACTCAGAAAGCCCCAGTACCGTCAGCTTGCGGCTTACGGTCATATGGGACGTGAGGACCTTGGCGTTGCTTGGGAAAAGACTGACAGAGTTCAGGCTCTTCTTGATGCTGTTAATTAATTTTCGTTTATAAAAAATTATCCCCGTTTGGAGTTTTCCAAGCGGGGATTTCTTATCTATGTGCGTTTTTATCTCTCTCAATGACCGCAAGCTCGTCGCAGCGTTCATTTTCGGGGTGTCCTGCGTGACCCTTGACCCAATGAAGCTCAACTTCGTGGACATCAAGAAGGTCAAGGCATTTTGCCCAGAGGTCGGAATTGAGTGCGGGCTTTTTATCTGCCTTTACCCAGCCGCGCTTTTTCCAGCCTGCCGCCCAGCCCTTTGATATGCTGTCGCAGACATATTTGCTGTCGGTGGTGAGGATAACGTGACAGGGCTGTTTGAGGGCGGAAAGCGCCATAATAACGGCGGTCAGCTCCATTCGGTTGTTGGTGGTGTCAGGCTCGCCCCCCGAAAGCTCCTTGTAATGCTCCCCCATTCGGAGAATCGCTCCCCAGCCGCCGGGGCCGGGATTTCCTGAGCAAGCGCCGTCGGTGAATATTTCTACTGTGTGCATAAGCTCTCCTTTTTACTCGGCATAAAGCACGGAATCTATGGTCTCTTCGCTGATGAGGTTCCCTCTGCCCACAGTCACCCAGTCGTGGGCGTTGCATTCGTCAAAGGCGGAGTTGTATTCCTCTTCCGTTGCATCTTCGTCGTTTATTTTGTAGTAGGTTATGATGTTTTCATAGTCATCGCCGTCGGGGATCTCTCCCATTTCCACGTTCGATATCATTACAAGCTTATCGCCGTCAAGCTGATAAAAGCTGTCATAGGTTATGCCCATTCCCATATATTCGCCTGTGAGATATCCGTCGGCACTTACAGCTGCTTCGCCGTATGAGCCGAATGCGGTATTGTCTCCCGACAGATCGGCAAGAGCGCCGTTTTTGAATGTGTATGCAAAAACACCTGCTGCGTGATAGTCACCGATAGACACAAAAAGCTCGGGTATGCCGTCGTTATCCATATCAAAGAGGTCGAATGCGGGAGATGATGCATTTTCGTCATTCATTGCTTCAAGGAGCTTGGCTTTGTAGCTGTCTCTGTAATCTGCGGTATTTTCCGTTTCCTGCTCCTCCTGTGCTTCGGTTGAAACCTCTGTAACAGCTTCTGTTTCAGCAATGGTTTCCGCAGATGCTTCGGTCACTGTCTCACTTTCGCTTACGGACATATCAGGTGCTGTATTATCATTATTTCCGCAGGCGGTGAGCATAAGGGCAAGCCCCAGCGCCGCTGCAATTTTTTTATTCATCATAAAGTCCCTCCGTGCTTCTGCATATCTCATCGTAGACCTCATAAACATGGGTGTGGGTCTTTTTTATCCTTACGGGGCGCATATTCATATCAACAAAGCAGTGAGTTGTTTTTCCCACAGCGTGGAGCACGCCATTGGTATCATAGACCTCATAGGTCACGGAAAATCTTGCCCCGCCGAAATCGGGGATATACGCCTTGACGATAAATACATCACCGAATTTAAAGGGCAGCTTATATTCACATTCCGCCGACAGCACGGGGGTCATAAGCCCCTCCTCCTCAACGAGCTGAAAGGGCAGTCCTGCCTGCTCGATAAGGTCAACTCTCGCTTCCTCGAACCAGCGGATATAATTTGAATGGTGGACTATGCCCATTTTGTCGGTCTCGTAGTAATAGACCCGTCTTGAATAGGGTTTGAGCTTCATTCTGTTATCCTCTCTTAAAAAGACAGCCGCAGAAATTGCGGCTGCCATAATAATTTTAAGGTCAAAAGCTTATCTTGCCTTAGATGCGTTCTCCTCGATTATCTTGGAGATAACATCATCAAGAGGCGATGCACCGAGGTCGCCGTCCTTTCTGGAACGGAGAGCAACTGTATTGTCCTCCACTTCCTTGTCGCCAACGATAAAGAAGTAAGGAATCTTTTCAAGCTGTGCCTGACGGATCTTGTAGCCGATCTTCTCGTTTCTGTTGTCAACGGTAACTCTGATGCCCATTGACTGGAGCTTTGCTGCGATACCCTCGCCGTATTCCTTTGCTCTGTCGGTAACGGGGAGGATACGTACCTGCTCGGGTGAGAGCCAAAGAGGAAGCGCTCCGCCGTACTTTTCAAGGAGATATGCAAGTGTTCTTTCATAGCAGCCAAGGCTTGTACGGTGAATGATGTAGGGGTTCTTCTTTGTTCCGTCAACATCAACATACTCCATACCGAAACGCTGTGCAAGGAGCATATCTATCTGGATAGTTACAAGGGTATCTTCCTTGCCGTAAACGTTGTGATACTGGATATCGAGCTTGGGTCCGTAGAATGCGGCTTCGTCGATGCCGATGGAATACTCGATGCCGAGATCGTCCAGGATAGTCTTCATAGCAGCCTGTGCGTGCTCCCACTGCTCGGGTGTGCCCTCGTACTTGTTCTTGGGGTTGGCGGGATCCCACTGTGAGAAGCGGAATGTGCAGTCCTCAAGAAGTCCTACGGTCTCAAGGAAATACTTTGCAAGCTCAAGGCAGCCTCTGAACTCGTCTTCAAGCTGCTCGGGGCGGACGATGTAATGTCCCTCGGAAATGGTGAACTGTCTTACTCTGATAAGACCGTGCATCTCGCCGCTGTCCTCATTTCTGAACAGTGTGGAGGTCTCGGTCAGTCTCATAGGCAGGTCTCTGTATGAACGCTGACGGTTCAGGAATACCTGATACTGGAAAGGACAGGTCATAGGACGGAGAGCAAAGCATTCCTTTTCCTCATCGTTTGGGTCGCCGAGAACGAACATACCGTCAAGGTAATGATCCCAGTGTCCCGAAATTTTGTAAAGCTCTCTCTTAGCCATATAAGGTGTCTTGGTGAGCTGACAGCCCTTGGAAGCCTCAACGTCCTCCACCCATCTCTGCATAAGCTGGATAACCTTTGCGCCCTTGGGAAGAAGTATGGGCAGGCCCTGACCGATATAGTCAACGGTGGTGAAATATTCAAGCTCTCTGCCTATCTTGTTGTGGTCACGGCTCTTTGCTTCTTCGACCTTTTTGAGGTATTCTTCAAGCTCGGAAGCCTTGGGGAATGCTGTTCCGTAAATTCTGCAAAGCTGCTTGCCCTTGGAGTCGCCTCTCCAGTATGCTCCTGTGCAGTTGGTGAGCTTGAATGCCTTTACGGGAGCTGTGGACATAAGGTGGGGACCTGCGCAGAGGTCGGTGAAATCGCCCTGCTTGTAGAAGCTGATATCCTCGCCCTTGTCGCTGTGCTCCTTGCAGAGCTCTACCTTGTAAGGCTCGCCCATTTCGGCAAGCTTTGCCTCTGCTTCTGCGGGAGGAAGCTCGAAACGGGTAATTTCAATTCCCTCCTTGACGATCTTCTTCATCTCTGCCTCGAACTTTGCAAGGTCATCGGCGGTGAAGGGGTGGTCGGTGTCGAAATCATAGTAGAAGCCGTTTTCGATAGAGGGACCGATAGACAGCTTTGTTTCGGGATAAATGCGCTTTACAGCCTGCGCAAGGATATGGGAGGCTGTGTGCCAGAAGGTGTGCTTGCCCTCTTCGGTGTCAAATGTACATACCTCAAAGGTGCAGTCGGAGGTAACAGGTGTTCTCAGGTCGCATACCTTGCCGTCAAGCTTTACGCAGCAGGCAGCCTTGTAAAGTCCCATTCCTATTCCCTTGATAATTTCAGCGGCGGAAACTCCGCTCTCGGCTTCTCTTACGGAGCCGTCTTTAAGTGTAAGCTTTACCATTTTTCATTACTCCTTTATATTTTCATTTTGATGATTTCCTGATTAATTCCGAGGGGTCTGCCGCTCCTCAGTAAAAAATTTTATTTTATTCATCGGAGCAAACACCCCCTTTGATGTATTTGTTTATATCAATCCTCTGAGACCGCTTATAAACGGCGCTCAGAAGCATTGTCACCATTACCTCGAACAGCTTTCCCAGCAGGATTATCACAATAGTCCACGCAAAGAGGTCTGCTGTTTCAAGGTATATTTTTGAGCGGTAGAGCATATCTCCCAATGTAAAATCTGGCTGACCAATGACCTCTGCCGCTGTGCCGCTTTTGAATGCAAGTCCTGCGGCAGTTCTGAATGCGGCGGTGAAGAATGGCATCACCGAGGGAAAATAAAGGTATCTCACCCGCTTATACGGGCTGAGAGCGAATATATCCGCCGCTTCGATAAGCTTTATGTCCGCATTTTCAATTCCCTTTCCCACAGCGTCATATATGACGGGCATAACCATCAATGCGGATATGAGAAAGGACAGCGCAGAGCTTTTTAGGAAAAACAGCGCAAAGATTATGAAGCTTGCCACGGGCACTGCCTTAACTGCCGACATAAACGGGTCAATTATCGCTTTTGCCGCATTAAACCGTGCGGACAGGGCGGCGGTGACAGTTCCTATGACCGCTCCCGCAATAAAGCCTGCTCCTATTCGGAGAAAGGAATTTAAAACTGTGCGGATAAATGAGGCTTCCGTGCAAAGCTCAAAGAGCCTTTTTACGGCGGCTATTGGCGTTACGAGAATTATCCGCTTGTTTATGAGCATTGCAGTGCACTGCCAGAGGATAAGCCAGAAAAGTATGCCGAAAAGCCGGCTGTGCTTTTTCATCTGACAAAGAATGCGTCATCGCCCGGAACACTGCCGCCAACTGATGTGCCATCGGCTTCAAAAAGCACGCTCCAGTAGCCTGTTACAGCCTGCTTCATCGCATCGTCACGGAGAAGAGTGATGTTGCAGTAAGGAAGAGCTTTTTTGGCAACGGGGGCTTTCACGATGTCATAGCCGCCGATAAGCTCTGCGGCGTCATCGGTGTTTTCGTTAACGAAATCCACAGATGCCTGATATTCGTCAAGGAATGTTCCGAACGCATTTTCGTTTTCCTCTACAACGCTTTTCTGCGCAACGGTCACGCCTGTGATAAGAGGGGTGTCGCAGACCTTGTTCCACTCGTCTGTAAGACTGAGGGCGATTTTAATGTTCTCGTTCTGCATCTGTGCGGCGGTAACATAGGGCTGAGGGAGAACTGCAACTGCATTCTCGCTCTCTGCCATTACTGCGGCACATTCTGCGGCTTCGGACTTGTACTCGATAGTTACGTCCTGCTGAGGTTCAAGACCGTTCCGGCGGAGAATGTAGTTGAAAACATACTCGGGGGTCGTGCCCTTGCCTGTGGAATATACCGTTTTGCCTTTGAGGTCGTCTATGGAGGTTATTTCATCGCCCGCTGTGACAACGTAAAGCACGCCAAGGGTGTTTACTGCGGCAACATCAATTGCCCCCTCAGTCTTGTTGTAAAGAACTGCCGCAAGGTTTGCGGGGACATTTGCGATGTCGGTGTTTCCGCTTACCACTCCTGTGACAATTTCATCGGCGGTGGCATATACGGAAACATTGTATTTATTGAGGGTCATTCCCGCTTCGCTGTCGGACATAAGCTTCACCATACCCATTGTGGTTGGGCCTTTGAGGGAAGCGATATTATATTCGACGCCTGTTACAACAGGGTCGCCGTCTGTCAGCGGGAGTGTTGCGGGTTCGTCTATTACAACAGGCTCACCGTCGGTCAGGGGGAGTGTTGCGGGTTCATCGGCTACAACAGGGTCTCCGCCCGTCATTGGCAGGGTCTCGGCTGAATTTGCCGATGTGCTGTCAGAGGGGGTGCAGGCTGTGAGAAGGAGCATCACAGCGGCTATTGCGGAAAATCTCTTTTTCATAAAATCTCCTTTACCCATTCTCGGGCTCACCCGCTTTGAGCATTTCAACGAAATGTCTTGCGGCACGTCCGCTTCTTCCGCTTCTGCGGAGAGCATACGCCTCAGCCTTGGTGAACAGCTCGTCCTTGTCCATTACAACGCCGTACTGACCTGCAAGGTACTCGACAATTTTCAGGTATGTATCCTTGTCGGGCTTGAGGAACGTTACCTTCAAGCCGAAGCGCTCGGACAGAGACGCAAGCTCCTCACGGGTGTCTCTTGCGTGGATATCGTCGCCGTCACGGTCGGCAAAGCTTTCCTTGACAAGGTGGCGGCGGTTGCTTGTGGCATAGATGACCGCATTCGACGCTTTGGAGGAAATGGAGCCCTCCAAAACGGCTTTCAGTGCACCGAAATCAGCGTCATCGGAGGAGAACGAAAGGTCATCTATGAAAATGATGAATTTAAGGGGGTTGTCCGCAATGCTCTCCATAACGTCGGGGAGCTCGTGGAGCTGTGCCTTTTTGAGCTCGATAAGCCTAAGTCCCCTGTCCGCAAATTCGTTTACAACAGCCTTTACTGTGGAGGATTTGCCCGTTCCCGCATCGCCGTAGAGGAGGCAGTTTGCGGCAGGTCTGCCCTTTATGAGAGCAAGGGTATTGTCGATGACCATTTTTCGCTGGGTCTCGTAGGCGGGGAGCTGTGAAAGACGCTGGGGGTCGGGGGTGAGGACGGGGGTTATAACGTGATCCCTGAGCATAAATGCGGTGTATTTCGCAAAAATGCCGTATCCCTTGGTGAAAAGCTTGTCTATCCTGTCGTCATAGATAGCCTGAAAATCGTAATTGGTGTTCTCCCACTCGGGAAGATAGCCCATATAGCCCATTGCTGTGCGGACATTTTCGGTTGTGAGCATAGATATCTCGCAGAAAAGTCCAAGCTCCTTGCGGGCAGCCGACTCCATAACGGCGGGAACATTCTCTCTGCGTGCTTTCCTCAGCAGATAGGTGTTCTCGTCCTCGGTGACAGCCTTGATGATGTAGTTTGAAAGGTTGGAGCCGTGCTTGTAAAGGGAATTTACAAACTCGCCCACAGCCGCAGGGGTCTGCTCTTTGAGCATATCCATAAGTCTGCCCATAGTTTTGAGCTTTAAAACTCCTCTGAATACCGCAAGCCCCGAAAGTCTTGTGTAAAGGTCGCTTAACTGGTTCATCTCTTAAAATCTTCTTTCACTAAAAATAAAAAACGCCCTGAGACTCTTTCCTAAAGCCTCGGGACGATAATTACCGTGTTTCCACCCGTTTTCGCACTGCCGCATAAATATGCATAAGTGCCTCATTACTGCCATATAACGGTGGACTGCCGCCGCCTGTTGAGCGGTCTCCGAAAGCGGTGCATTCCCTGCCTGTGCCACACCCGATCTCAGCCTGTGTCGGGCGCTCTCTGAAAGCATATATTTTGCAGAAAAAGGTCTTTCATCAGCGATTTGAAATTTTTATACACATATATAATACCACTAACCGCCTCATCTGTCAACTGTTTTTTTGTACAGCAAAAACACGATTTTATTATTGATAAGTGTTAAATTATATAAAATTCCTTGACAAGAGGAAAATTTTATATTACAATAGTATTGTG
>CAMBJF010000038.1 GCA_945867875.1 uncultured Ruminococcus sp.
GATAGCGTAGCGTCTCGTGGGCTCGGAGATGTGTATAAGAGACAGGCTATAGACGGCCCTGCAGGTGCGGGAAAATCCACCATTGCACGAAAGGCTGCCGCAGAGCTTGGCTTTATCTACGTTGACACAGGGGCGCTTTACCGCTCTGTGGCGTATTACTGCATATCTGCGGGAGCTGATGTAAACACTGCCGAAAGCGTTGAAAAGCTGCTGCCCGAAATAACACCCGAGCTTCGCTTTATTGACGGCGTTCAGCACGTTTTCGTAAACGGCAGCGATGTATCGGACAAAATTCGCACACCTGAGGTGTCGATGGCTGCCTCAAAGGTGTCCGCAATTCCTGCGGTAAGGGCATTCCTTTTTGACTTGCAGAAAAAAATTGCCCGTGAGAATGACATCATTATGGACGGCAGGGACATTGGCACGGTGGTGCTGCCCGATGCCGACCTTAAAATATTCCTCACCGCTTCCCCCGAAGCAAGGGCTGACAGGCGGTATGCGGAGCTTAAGGACAAGCCCGATGCGCCTGCGTACGAGCAGGTTCTTGCGGACATTATCAAGCGTGACCACGATGATTCCACCCGTGCAATTGCGCCGTTAAAGCAGGCTGATGACGCTGTACTGTGCGATACAACGAAGCTTTCACTTGAGGAGAGCGTTCAGACCATAATCGGAATGATAAAAAAAGTGAAGGACGGTAATAACAGGTGAACGCTTTTGTAAGATACACCGTAATGGGTATATATAAGCTGTTTTACAATTTCAAGATAGAGGGCTGGGAAAATGTCCCCGAAAAGGAGGGCGTTATCATTGCCTGCAATCACCGCAGCTATGCCGACCCCGTTGTTATAACTATGCCGATGAAAAAGCCCGTCACCTATATGGCTAAAGAGGAGCTTTTCCACAACAAGCTTTTCGGTGCATTTATCCGCTTTCTGGGCGCATTCCCCGTTAAGAGGGGCGCAGGGGATATGAAGGTCATTGATGACTGCGTGGATATCCTTGAAAGCGGCAGGAACGTGGTCATTTTCCCTGAGGGCACACGCTCCAAGGAAAACAAGGTGGGCAGGGGAAAGACAGGCGTTGCCCTTATCGCCGCCAAGTCGGGAGCGGACGTTCTTCCTATGGGCATTATTTTCGAGGGGGAGAAGCTCCGTTTCAGAAGCAAGCTCACCCTAAGGATAGGCAAGCTTATCAAATCCGAGGAGCTTGACATCGGTGACGGCGACACAAAAAATTTAAAGAAAGTAAAATCCGTCATTATGGATTCCATAACCGAGCTTGTGGAGGACCCTAAACCTGAGGAAATTTCTGCCGATAACGCTGAATAAGTCCGTGATTTATGGCAATAATACACATAAAGACGGTGTAAAAATTATGAAAAAATTCACAATTACCGCCGCAAAGACCGCAGGTTTCTGTTTTGGTGTTGACAGAGCGGTAAAACTCGTGTATAATGAAATAGAACGCGGCTTTAAGACTGCGACACTGGGGGAAATTATCCACAATCCCACTGTCGTAAGTGACCTTGCTGCAAAGGGCGTCAGGGTGATAGATTCCCCCGCCGATGCACTTGCGGGCGAAAAGGTCGTTATCCGTTCCCACGGCGTGGGGGCTGATGTTTACAGGGAGCTTGAAGCACGGGGCATACCCTATGCCGACGGTACCTGCCCATTTGTCAGGCGTATCCAGAACACTGCCGCAAAATGCTCCCGTGAGGGCAAGACAGTGGTCATAATGGGCGACAATACCCACCCCGAGGTAATCGGAATTGCGGCACACTGCGAGAATGGAGCGTATGTTCTTCACGATGACGCAGAACTTGACGCATTTCTGAAAAAAAATTATAAAAATTCAAAAAAAAAGGTTGCAATTATGCCGCAGACAACGTATAATATAAGTATGTGGCAAAATTGCGTGCATATAGCCGCTGCCTTTGAAAACACCGAGACCTATGACACCATTTGCAGTGCCACCTTGGAACGGCAGGCGGAAGCGGCACGGCTTGCTGCGGACAGCGATATTATGATCGTGGTCGGCGGGAAGCACAGCTCCAATACCGTTAAGCTCTTTCGGATATGCAGCGGGCTTTGCGGGACTTGCTTTCACATAGAAAGCCCTGGGGAACTTAGTTTGCTGAAAATGCCGAAAGGCTTTTCTAATAAAAGTGATATCCGCATAGGTATCACCGCCGGAGCGTCCACCCCGGCATCTATTATCAAGGAGGTCAAAAACCAGATGAGCGAAATTATCAAAAATATGGACGAGGACTTTAACTTTGAGGAGGCGCTCAACGCTTCTTTCAAAAGATTATATACCGGTAACAGGGTGAAAGGATACATAACTGCTGTAAACAACACAGAAGCTATCGTTGATGTCGGCACAAAGCACACAGGCTATGTTGCACTGTCCGAGCTGACAGATGATCCTTCTCTGAAGCCCGCTGATGTAGTTAAAGTCGGCGATGAGGTTGATCTCATCGTTATCAAGATCAACGACGCAGAGGGTATCGTTCAGCTCTCCAAGAAGAAGGTTGACGCACTCAAGGGTCTTGACGAGCTTGCCAAGGCTAAGGAAGAGGGTACGATCCTCGAAGGTACTGTTACAAACGTTGTTAAGGGCGGCGTTATCGTTCTCTGCAACGGCGTAAGAGTATTTATCCCCGCATCTCAGGCTACTATGCGCAGAGATGAGAAGCTTGAGGAGCTCCTCAAGCAGAACGTTAAGTTCAAGGTTATCGAAGTAAACGAGCAGAGAGGCAAGGCTGTTGGTTCCATCAAGGCAGTTCGTTCTGCTGAGAGAGACGCAGCTAAGGCTAAGTTCTGGGAAACCGTTCAGGTGGGCGACGTTTTCAAGGGCGAGGTAAAGTCTCTTACATCGTACGGTGCATTTGTTGATCTCGGCGGCATCGATGGAATGGTTCACATTTCCGAGCTCAGCTGGGATAGGATCAAGCACCCCTCCGAGGTCGTTTCTGTTGGCGATACTCTCGAGGTTTACGTTAAGGACCTCGACAAGGAAGCAGGAAGAATCTCCCTCGGCTACAAGAAGGACGAGGACAATCCTTGGGTCAAGTTTGAGAATGAGTACAAGGTTGGCGATGTTGTAAAGTGCAAGATCGTTTCCATCACTGCTTTCGGTGCATTTGCACAGATCATTCCCGGCATTGACGGTCTTATCCACATTTCTCAGATCGCTGACAAGAGAGTTACAAACGTTAAGGACGTTCTCTCCGTAGGCGATGAGGTTACAGCTAAGATCACTGAGATCGACTCCGAGAAGAAGCGCATCAGCCTTTCTATCAGAGCCGTTCTCGAGGAGAACGGCGAGGCTTCTGAGGAATAATCCAAAGACGGCGTATAAGTAAATTTTGCGGCAAGGTCATCTGACTTTGCCGCTTTTACTCTTTTTTGGGGATAATCTACATTTACGAATACGTTTAACTATTGAAATTGCACAAAGAGCAGCTAAAAATATTTATATAAACACCATTGACATAAAAAGCAAAAAATGATAAAATAATCTTGCAATTATTTTAAGATGCGTGATATACGTTAGTATCCGCACACTGATGAAATTGCCCTCCGCCTTTGCAGCAGGCGGAAAACGGTTTCAATTTTTTAGGAGGAAAAAAGATGAAGATGAATTTTAAGAAGACTGTTGCAGGAATCTCTGCACTGACATTCACACTCGGTCTCACTGCCTGCGGCGGCGGCTCCGAGGGCACAACCGAAAGCGAAGCAACCGTTACCACTACCACAGCAGCTACCGTTGAGCTCAACACTGCTACATATGCAGAAGAGGATCAGCAGACCCTCGATGACCTCGCTAACGAAAAGCTCCGTGACGTTGAGCTTGAGAACAAGACTATCAAGTGGCTCGCTCACTACGATATCAATCCCTCCACTTCCAAGGGTGACTCCGAAGCCGTAAACATCACTCTCTTCAAGAGCAAGTACGGCGGAAACATCGAGTACATTCCTACAACCTGGGAAACAAGATACTCTGACCTCTCCACTCACGTTCTGGGCGGCGACGGCGTTGACTTCTTCCCCTGCGATACAGCAGCTCTTCCTAAGGGCGTTATTAATGGTATGTTCCAGCCTGTTGATGATTACATCGATATGGATTCCGACCTCTGGGCTGACGTTAAGGACGCTATGGAGATCTACAACTTTAATGGCAAGCACTATGAGTTCGTAAACTCTGTATCTGCTGAGGCTGTTGTTATCTACAACAAGCAGACTATCGAAGAGAACGGCTTTGATGATCCCTGGGAGCTCTATCAGGCAGGTGAGTGGAACTGGGATACCTTTACATCTATGCTCCAGCAGTTCTGTGATCCCGATAACGATCAGTGGGGTCTTGACGGTTTCTGGGCTGAGAAGGCACTCTTCCTTTCCGCAGGTGTTCCTTCCGTAACTTCTGAAAATGGTTCTCTTAAGACAAATCTTATGGACGCTACAGTTGAAAAGGCTATGAACTTCCAGTATGACCTTTACAACAAGGGTCTCGTAATGGACAGATCTCTCTTTGACTGGCAGGAGCAGCCTGCATTTATGGGCGAAGGCAGAGAACTTTTCTACATCGTTGGTGCTTGGCACGTACAGTCCAACCCCGACACTTGGGCTACAGGCATTGCTCCCGAGAACCTCGGTCTTGCTCCTGTTCCTTCTCCCGCAGGTTCAGATCCTTATCAGGGTGCTACACTTGACGGTTGGGTACTCTGCAAGGGCGCAGGCAACCCTGAGGGTGTAGGTCTCTTCGCAGACTGCACACGTCTTGCTAACACAAGCGATGAGGCTATTGCAATCGCTGACCAGAAGTGCAAGGACGACTACCAGTGGAGCGATGAGCTCATCGCTATCAACAAGGAGATCAACGATCTCGCTCGTCAGTACCCCGTTGTTGACCTCGCAACAGGCGTTTCTACCGACGTTGCTTCCCTCACAACAGACGGCGGCGACAACATCGGTCTTAGAGCTGCTATGCACGGCGTTGACTGGGCTACAAACAGAGAAGAGATCTCCGCAGTTGTTGAGATGCTCGTTCAGGAAGCTGACGATTCTCTCAAGGCTATCCAGTAATCTCTTACAGTAAATAAAATTCGGGTATCATACTTCGGTATGATACCCGTTTTTGCGTTTATATGGCTTTACATTTTGAAAATAATATGCTATACTTTATTTGTGATACTTACATTCAAAAATATACTGTAGGAGTGATATGATGATAGACAGGTCAAACCTCCCGCCCTGCCCCGTAGAAACCACGCTGATGCTCATAGGAGACAAGTGGAAGGTGCTGATATTACGTGACCTTATGGGGGGTACAAAACGCTTTGGAGAGCTGAAAAAATCGGTATCAGGCATATCCCAGAAGGTTCTGACGGCAAATCTCCGTGATATGGAGGAAAACGGACTTGTTTCAAGAGAAGTGTTTCCTGAAGTCCCGCCGAAAGTGGAATATACTCTGACAGAGCTTGGGCTGAGTATGAAGCCAATACTTGACTCAATGGCGGAGTGGGGAACGGAATATAAGAAGATGTGTCTATAAAAATACCCGTGCATTTTGAAGTGCACGGGTGTTTTTTATACTTTTCTGAATGCCTGGAAAATGAGATACAGGAGGACGAAAACGAAGTTGTAGAGCAGAATGTTCGTCACCGTAAGCTCTGCCATTGAGCGGAGAAGCACAAGGGCAAGGGTGAGAAGTATTCCCAGAAGTATCTCTGCCGCCTGCATTGCGATCCCTGCGGAAATGGTTCCTCTCAGGCGGTTTGCGCCGAGAATAAGCTGTGCAAAGGAAGCAAATCTTCCCGAGCAGGCAAGTGTGGCAGGGCGCTTTGCACTGTATTCCGTTGCCTTTTCAAAGTCGGGGTGAAGTCGGAAGGGGATAAGCTTGAAGAGAGCGGGTGAGACCTCGAACATCTCCGAAAGTCTGCTGACGGAGAGCATGGAATCCACCGAGCGGAGCATTACTGCTATGCCGCCCTTTTCCAGCTCCTTAAGAGCGTTTTTGATGTGATAAGAGGGGGTCAGCTCAATGATGAACATTGCGGAAAGCTGTCCCGAAATGGAAAGGTACACCGCAATTTTGTCGCCGTCGGTGTATTCGCTTTCCTTGGTGATGGAGGGGAGACCCTCAATGCTGTGGTTCTGCATCAGCTCTCGGTTTCCGAGGAGCACACGCTTGTTGTTTATCCAGCCGCAAAGTCCCATTGAATCCTCATAAATGTAGCTTTCAACGGGGTCAAGCATCTCGGTCTTCCCCACGATTATGTCATAGAACATATTCCTTAGAATGCTGCCAGACTGGCTTGTAAGGCTTGCCGCCTCAACGATAGCCTCGTCAATGCTTGAATCGGGGAAGGACTTGATGTTTCTGAGAATAATGCTTCCGGGAGGGAAGAGGGAGGCGGCGTCTATCATAACGCTGTTTACGTCGCCAAACTCGTCAATGCTGTCAAAGCCGAGAATTGCGCCCTGCTTTGAGTTGTATTTCGCAGATGCCTTTTCCATTGGCAGGTTTACCACCAGCATCATTGCGAAGCAGGAGCATATGGCAACGCAGGCGGAGAATGTTGAAAGTCCCACGCAGAATGCTCCCATTGTGCCGTGCTCGGCTCTTGCGAGGAGAGCAGCGATAACGCCCAAGAGCAGACCTGCCACCGAGATAATGGGTGTTACCATTTTGCAGAAGCGGTCGGTGCTGTCGCTGGCGTATGATGTTTTGAGGAAATCGGTGATGACCTCGGTTTTCTGCATTCCTGCAAGGACGGGGAAATCGGTAAGTGAACCTCTCGTGAAGTTCTGAGCCTTTTCCTCATCATTCAGCACAAAAAGCGCATATCGGTCATTGTCACCCGAGATAAATGAGAAGCTGCGCTGGGTGCGGTTGATTATCAGCAGCTTTCCTATGGTGTTGAAGATAAGTGCGCCGATGGCAACGGGGGTGTAGATGTACACGAAGCTGCCACGGACCATATTTGAATCCGCAAGGGATATCATTGATGTGAGCAGGCTTGAAACAAGCGCCAGTGCCGACAGGGAATCGCAGTCAGCCTTGCCGGACAGGAGCTTTGAAAGTCCGCCCGAAATGGTCTGAGATGCCACAAAGCCCGCAACTACGCCGATAACGCTGTTTATGAACAGGAACACATCGGGCTGGCTCCGCTTGTTTATGAGCGTCAGCGAATCAAGGACGGGAAGTGAGAAATCATTTGCAGCCGCCATATATGCGGTGACGGCAAAGCAGGCGAAAAGGACGATAAGCCTGAAAACAAGCTTGCTTTTCTGCCCTGCGATGTGCTCCTGAATGTCGGGAGCGTCCTCAAGACTCTCAAAATCTTCAAGCTCATCATTTTCCTCAGCCTGAGCGGCCTCGTCGGGGGAATTTTCCTCCTCGTCGCCCACAAGGACGAAATCCTTTATCTTCTTGTTTCTGCGCTCTTTCAGAGCGTTCAGCTTTTCGATCTCCGCATTGGTCTTGTCGGTGTTTATCTGAGAGGTGTCCTGAATGAGCTTGTCCGAAAGGTCAAGGTCGATGTCGGATATCTTTTTCCTCTCGATAGCCCCCTCGGAGCGCTTAATTTTTCGGCTGCCCTCTAAAAGCTCTGAGCCCTCGCCACCTGCTTCCTCTTTCGCCATAAGCTTGTTGAAAATGTCGGTGAAGCCTTTGAGGGGAGATGTTTCGGAGCGCTTCAGGGACTGGGGCTGCTCCTTTTTTTCATACTGTCCGAGAATGCTGTCAAGGTCATCTATGGCTGCGTATTTGTCAAATGGGTTTTCGAGAATTTCCGAAGCCTTTTTCGCAGATGTATCATCACGCTTTTGGGATATCTTTTCGGGGCGCACCTTGTGCTCGTGCTTTTCGCTGTGAGCGGGGGTGTCGTTGTATTTCTCGGCAAATTCCGCTTCTCTTTCAAGCTTTTCCGACAGGCTGGAGCCAGAACGGGGCTTTATTTCAAAGGGAATTTCGTGCTCCTCCTCACCGATGAGCTCGTCACGCTCTGCGGCGGTGAAAAGGGGAGTATTGCCGTACTTTTTATCGAAATCATCATCGTCATCAAAAGAGGAATGAACGCCTTTGAGCCCCTCCGCAAGGTCAAGCCCGAACTTTTTCTTGGCGGGTTTTACTCTTACTTTTTTCTTTGATGCCTTGTCATCGGCGGGTGCAGGCTCATCGGGGGGGAGCTTTCCCTCCGCTTTCAGCTCTGCATCGGTCTTAAGGTCATCGGGCATATATTTGCGCTCATAGTCGCCGCTGATTATTTCGTAATCTATCTGCTTGCTTTTCTTTATCCGTTCTTCCTCGGTGAGCTGATCTTCGGGAATATCGTGAACGGAAACGGAGGTGTTTTTCTTTCGTATCTCCTCGGGAGAGGGGTAATCTCCCGGCATCGAGATGTTTATCCCGCTCAGATCAATGTCCGTGGTGTTGCTCCTGCTTTCAAAGATCTCCGCAAGTCCCGAATCTTCGTAATTTTTGGTGGCGGGGTAGCTGTTCAGAATATCGTCGAGAGACTGATCAGAAGAGCTTTTTCCGCCCGAGTATTCATTTAAAATTTCGTCAAGGGAAAATTTATCAGACAAATCAATTACCCTTCCTTTCCGGGGAGCTTTTCCCTGTTTTCAGACTCTTTTATTTGCCTGCCGCCGTTCTCTGACGGACAGCTTCATACATAAATATGCCTGCTGCAACGGAGGCATTGAGAGAGGTTATTTTTCCAAACATTGGGAGCTTTACAAGGAAATCGCACTTGTCCTTAACAAGTCTGCCTATTCCGAAGCCCTCGGAGCCGATAACGAAAGCGGCGGGGCCTGTGAAATCGGACTGTGTGTAATCGCTGCCCGATGCATCGGTGCCGTATATCCACACGCCGTTCTTTTTCAGCTCGTCCATAGCTGCGCCAAGGTTTGCCACTCTCGCAACGGGGAGCCAGCTCGCCGCACCTGCGGAGGTCTTGTAAACGGTGGCGTTCAGGGACGCACTTCTGCGCTTGGGGATAATAACGCCGTCAGCGCCTGCGGTCTCGGCTGTTCTAATGATAGCGCCGAGGTTGTGGGGGTCTTCTATTTCATCGCAGATTATGATGAAAGGGGCTGTGCCCTTTTTCTTTGAGATGTTAAGGATATCCTCAACGGAAACGTATTCCGCACAGGCTCCCGAGGCGATGATGCCTTGATGTGAAGCGCCTGCGCACATCTGAGTGAGCTTCTGGTCGTTCACATTCTTGATAACGATGCCCTTTTCCCTTGCAATTCGGGTGATAGCTCCGATGCTTCCGCCTGCGTCGCTGTTGACGTATATCGTGTCGATAGCCTTGCCTGATTTGAGGGCTTCCATAACGGGATTTCTGCCCACGATAAGACCCTCTGCGGCTTCTCTGTCAGCGGCGTCGGGGATATTTCTTTCAGGCTCTTCAAAACCCTTTTCGGGTCTGCCATAGCTGCGGGGCTTTGAGGAATATTCCTTTTTGCCAACCTTTTTTCCTTTGTTTTTATCAAAACGCTGATATGCCATAAATTTTCTCCAATCCGCCGCCGAACAACGGCTCTGCAAATAAGCATATTTTCCTATACTAATCTATTATACATCAAACGGCGTTCTTTTTCAATAGGGATATTAACAAAATTACCGCAGCGAATATGGCGGTTGTACAGCAATATAACGCAAATCGGCATTCCGTGTTCCGGAATGCCGATTTATATTGGACGATATTACGTTTGACAGGAAACCCGTTCCCTATAGATATGTATGATGAAACCTTACTTCCTGCTCCTCTTTTTCCGCCTTACCTTTACCTTAACAGGCTTTTTCATAGCATTTGCCGCCGCTGCCGCAGCAGCTTCATCAATGAAATACTGCTGTGCCATAAGGGCGTTTTCTCCCTTAGTGGGAGAAATACGTTTGTAGGTACCGTCGGGGAGCTGTATCCTTGCCTTTACGTTGTCCCTCATCATAATGTCGAAAATGTGGAGGACACGCTTTCTCAGCTCGGGAGATCTTACAGGTGCTGCCACCTCCACACGGCGGATAGTGTTTCTGGTCATAAAGTCGGCGGAGGAAATGTAGATGCGCTGTCTGTCGCCCTTGCCGAATATGTATATTCTGGAATGTTCAAGATATCTGCCCACGATGCTTCTTACGGTGATGTTTTCGGTAAGTCCCGAAACTCCTGCAACAAGGCAGCTTATTCCTCTTATTACCATTTCTATCTTAACGCCTGCGCAGCTTGCTTCAATGAGCTTATCGATAAGCACCTTGTCGGTAAGGGAATTGAGCTTCAGACCGATATATCCCTCTCCGCCGTTTCTTGCGGAGGCAATCTCGCCGTCGATAAAGTCGATTATTTTGTTCTGGAGGGACAGGGGAGCTACCAGGAGATGAGAGGTGTTCTCAACAAGATTTCCGATAGAAAGGGCGTTGAACACCGTTCCTGCTTCCTCGCCTATTTCGGGGTCGGCGGTCATAAGGGAAAGGTCGGTGTAAAGCTCGGAGGTCTTTTCATTGTAGTTTCCTGTGCCTATCTGAGTGATGTGCTGAAGCTCGTTTCCGTTTTTGCGGGTAATGAGCATAAGCTTGGAATGCACCTTGAGATTTTCGGGGCCGTACATTACCTTGCAGCCTGCCCTTTCAAGACGCTTTGACCACTCGATGTTGTTCTCCTCGTCAAAACGTGCTCTCAGCTCAACGAGAACGAATACCTCCTTGCCGTTTTCTGCGGCATTGATAAGAGCCTCGACTATCTTTGAGTTCGATGCCACACGGTAAAGTGTTATCTTTATGGAAATAACGTCGGGGTCATTTCCCGCTTCATTCAGCAGGCGGATAAAGGGGCGAATGCTCTCATAGGGATAGGAAAGCATAATGTCACGTCTCAGTATCTGCTGTATCATCGGGATATTGGGCGAAATTGTTGCGGGGAGACGGGGGGAGACAGGTTCAAAGAACATTTCGGGGTGAGCCTTTTCTATCCTGTTGCGGAGAGAGAAGATAAAGCCCATATCAAGGGGAGCGGTGCACTGGGATATCTGTTCATTTGACAGCTCAAGCTGACGGCAGAGATATTCCACAGCTTCTTTTCCAAGCTTCCCCGATATTTCAAGTCGGACGGGGGCAAGCTTTTTGCGCTTTTTGAGGAGCTCCTCCATTACCTGTCTCAGGTCAACCTCGTGGTCATACAGTCCCTCTTCCATATTGATGTCCGCATTTCGGGTAATGCGGATTAGAGCCTTGTCAAGAAGTCTGTAATTCTCAAAAACGCTGCCGCAGTAGTGGAGGATAACATCTTCCGCAAGGAGAAATCTCAGACGGCTCTTGTCGGGGAGGAGGATTATGCGGGGGAAGCTGCCGCCTGCGGGGATAATTCCCAGCTTTACGGAGTTTTTGGACTCCAGATGCGTAACGGCATAAATTTCCTTGTTTTTAAGGAACGGGAAGGGGTGGCGCTTATCCACCACCTGCGGGGAGATGAGGGGGCGTATCTCGGAATTGAAATATGCTCTGAGATATCCCTCCTCCTCGGGGGTGAGGGAGGAAATTTTCACGTGCTCCACGCCGATTTTTTCAAGCTCCTTAACGGTGTCAAAATATGTCTCGTCCTTGATGGGGACAAGCTCTCTGACACGCTTGTAAATGGCTTCGAGCTGCTCCTTGGGGGTCATACCCGTTTTGTTGTCCTCCTTGTTGTCGTCAACGAGGACACGGTCGGTAAGAGAGCCTACTCTTATCATAAAAAATTCGTCTAAATTGGACTGGAATATTTGTGAAAACAGGAGCCTTTCGCAGAGGGGGACAGAGCTGTCCCGTGCCTCTTCAAGAACTCTGACGTTGAATTTGAGCCAGCTCAGCTCTCTGTTATCATAACAGCTTGTCATTGCGGTCAACCTCACTTTATTATAGCATTATTTTTAATTTAACATTGTAGGGGACGGGCCTTCCGCCCCGCAATTTCCTGTATCTGTGATCAACGGGACAGGAGATGTCCGTGCAAAATAATTAACTGCACAATATCACTCACAATAATACAGCAGATGCGTCCTTATTCCCGAAAGCATCTCCCTGTAAAGCTCGGTGGCTTCGGTAAGTCCGCAGGTCATAAGAGGGTCATTAAGGAATGCATTGAACGCAATGTCAAGGTCACGCTCTTCAAATGCCTTTACCACCGCAGCCCTGTTGTAAACGTGGCGGACAGAAAGTCCCGCAATGCTGTCGGGGAGCCTGCCCGCACACACGGCTCTTACGCTGTCACGGCTGATAAGGGCGTTTGTCTCAACAATAGCACCCGCAGGAAGATTTTCCACCTGTCCTCTGTTGGGGAGTGATACAGCCGAAATAAGATTGCCGCCGCCGCAGAGGGCACGTATCATTTCGGGGACTTCCGTTGCGTCCGCAGACTTGGGCAGAACGTCGCCGTTCATATATTTTTTCACCTTTGAGGTCTTGTCACCCAGCATTTTCTTGCGGTAATTCACCGTAACGGGAGAAAATTTCCACGCCGCCATTTCCTTAGTGTCCTTGGTATACCAAGGGGGACAGAATTCAGCGGCACAGCGGTCGATGACTGCGGGGATAAGTCCGAAGCGGAGGAAAAGGTCAAACTTGACCCTGTGACCGTCGGCATCGGGGTTGCTCTTATACTCATTTATGCGGAACTCGTAGCCTGAGTCGCCGTATTTTTCGGCATATTCCCTGAACATCGGCATAAGGCTCTCGCCCTCGTAGGTGATGTCGTCAAACCAGGAAAAGCCGCTTATGCCCATAACGTTTGTCTTTATGTCACGTCTGCGGACACCGCTTATCTCCTTTTTCTCGCACACCATTGAGGCGATAAGCTCCCTTGCGGCAAAGGTGTCCGAGGACGCTCCCACAAGCTTCATTTCCGTAAATTCGTTATGGAGCACGGTCATACACTCAGCCATAGGGGTGCAGAGGTTTATTACCCACGCATTGGGGCAGAGATGCTCTATCATATGGGAATATTCGGCGCAGAGGGGCATAATTTTCAGCGCTCTTATGACCGAGGAAAGCCCCGAATTTTCGCCGCCTGTCTGGAAAATGCCGTATGTTTCGGGGAGGTGGAGCTGGCTCACCTGCTCGTCGAGAGTGCCCGGCTCAAAGGCGAGGATAACGAAATCTGCGTCACGAAGAGCCTCCTCAGCCTCGTCGCAGGCGAGATATACGATGTCGCCCCGTGTATTTCCCCTGTCGTGGATATTATTTCCGATGACCTCGTTTGCAAGGGCGCAGGTCTTGTCGGTATCATAAAGCTTCACCATTGCGCACAGATCGGTGTTCGCAAGCTCAGGGATAAGCTTCCAGCCAAAATTGCAGGAGCCTCCCCCTATGTATGCGATGTTAAGCCTTTCACTGTTCATTTATCCGCTTTTCCTTTCGTTTTTGTGTCTGATTATACTTACTTATATTATCCTATAATTATGAGGATTTGTCAAGGGCTTTGAATAGCTGCGGCGAAGTTTTTCGGGGCGGTAACGATACGTTTTTACACAAAACAACGATTCATTGAGCACGAAACAACGAATTGATAATTGATTCGGATATATCTTTATGCTATAATTAGCGTACACCGGTGATAAAATAGTTCGGAGGAATTAATATGCAAGTAAATATTGGCGAAAAAATAAAAGCTCTGCGAAAGATGACGGAAAGAAAACAAGATGACTTAGCTGCTGCTTTAGGTGTTACGCCGCAAGCCGTTTCAAGGTGGGAAGCAAACGGCGGTTATCCGGATATAGAGATGATACCGTCTATCGCTAATTATTTCCATATAACAATTGATGAGCTGTTCGGCTATAATAATGACAGGGACAGAATTATCCGGGAATATAATGATAAGGCTCAGCGGCTGATAAATAACAGCGATGATATGACGGAGTGTATTGCTCTGATGAGAAGAGGGCTGGAGGAATTTCCGGACAGAGTGGATTTTAAATCAAAGCTGGCTTGTGCCCTGAATATGCAGGGGTGGAGGAAGAAAGGCGAAGTTCCGAATATTTTCCGGGAGGAAGCCGCTAAACTGTATGAGGAAATATTGCCTTATGACCAATCGTGCATCATTCCGTTAATATCTGTATATTCAAGCCTTGGTGAACACAAAAAAGCCGAGAAGAAGGCATCAGAACAGCCCGACCTTGAATTGTGCAGACAGGTTTTGCTGGGAAACTTGGGAAGTATCGGCAGCATAAATGATGAAAAAAGGGCTGAACAATATCGTGGGGACGCAGTGCTGGAGCTGCTCCATACTTTCCAAAGATCGCTGAATGAAGCGATAGTGTGCAGTGCTGAGCTTGAAAACAGTCGGGAAGGGCTGGAGCTTCTTTTATTGACCCGACAGCTGTTTGAGAAAATACTGGGCACTGAGTGCTATGGATATCACAGCGACCTATGCTTTATAGATATGGAATGCGTAAAAATCGCAAATAATATCGGAGAGCATAAAGCTGCAATGGACTTTTTTGATTCAGCGTTTGAGCATTATACAAAATTTGAACAGTGGAAAACGGAAAAATCAAAAAAATGGGAAGAAAGGAATGATGAGGGCAGAGAGAATGGGGATAGCGATGAACATTTTACTTCATCACTGTTGAAATCAGTAAATTTGGCAGGTCATCAAGTAATTGTATGTGAGCGGGGCTTTTTGGAAAAGGCTGCAAATTCTTTTTCTGAGGAGAAAAAGAAGATGATTACGGAAAATCCCAAATATTCTTGTATATTCAATTGCTGATTTAATACTGATAACCAATAAAGATGAGCAATGTTAAAGGGCTGAGAGGTTTTCTCCCAGCCCTTTTGAAGCTTTGTGGCAATTTCCTTTTCGTGTATTTTGTTCAGATAAATAATATAGCCGACACCGAATATGACCGCAGCCGGTGCAATGAGAGCTATATAGTCCAACACGTGGTGAAAGCCGTTATTGCAAAAATAAATAATGCCCGCTGTAAGATGTATTAACCAGCCAATGTCGCTTAACAGCCCCAAAACCATAAACGGGATATCAGGCATCATAGCGGTATAGCAGACACCTTGTTTCCCGCCCTGTTCAAGCTGCTTGATGTGCTCTTCTGTTGCTTTTTCTTTTTTTCATTATACCATAATTCCCCTCGGATTTCAATATCGGAAAGGAGCTTTAATTGCCGTCTGATGCCGATTTACCGAACAGAAAAAATTATACTTGCCGACAGCATTAAAATGTGATATAATAAAATCAGCTTTTTCTGAAAGGAAGTTTTTCTAATGAGCAGCTGGAAAGATAATCTTATTGACATAGCACCTGTCTCTTATACACATCTCCGAGCCCACGAGACGCTACGCTATC
>CAMBJF010000039.1 GCA_945867875.1 uncultured Ruminococcus sp.
CTGCCTTGTGACCGAAGCTTCTCGGCATACCACGCTTTGCAGCCCATCTTCCGTTGCCGTCCATAATAAATCCAATGTGACGGGGCAGAACGGAAAGTGCGTCTTTATTTTCAGCGGCTACTATAACTACACGCCCTCTCTGTCAGCATTATGATGAAAAATCAAACTGTCATTATTTCCTTTTCCTTGGCAACAACAGCTGCATCAACGTCATCAACAGCCTTGTCAGTTACCTTCTGGAGGTCCTTTTCAAAGCCCTTAAGATCGTCCTCTGTGATCTCAGAGTTCTTCTTCATTGCCTTGAGCTTGTCAAGAGCGTCACGTCTTGCGTTTCTGATCGTAACCTTAGCTTCCTCGCCAATGTTCTTTACTTGCTTAACAAGTTCCTTTCTGCGCTCCTCAGTGGGCTGAGGGAATGCGAGACGAAGGCACTTGCCGTCGTTTGTGGGAGTGATGCCGATATCGGAAGCCTGAATAGCCTTTTCGATGTTCTTAAGGGAAGAAATATCCCAAGGCTGGATAACAAGAACTCTTGCCTCGGAAACGCTTATAGCAGCCATAGCATTGATAGCTGTGGGAGTTCCATAGTAATCGACCTGGACCTTGTCGAGGATAGCAGGGTTTGCTCTGCCTGCTCTAATAGTGGTAAATTCTCTTTCGAGAGCGGAAAGACACTTGTTCATTTTATCCTGAGCTGTTTTGATCTGTTCGTTCATTTTAATAATTCCTTTCGGTGTAAAATTTATGCAGATAAATTATGCTTGTTATTCCTCGGGAACAACGAGAGTTCCCACAGACTTGCCCATGCAGGCATCGTAGATATTCTCGGGACGGCTGAGGTCGAAAACGAGAATAGGAAGATTATTGTCCTTGCACATAGAAGCGGCAGTGCTGTCCATAACAGCAAGGTTTTTCACAAGTATCTCGTTAAATGTGAGCTTATCGTACTTCACAGCATCGTCATACTTGTTTGGATCCTTATCGTAAACGCCGTCCACCATAGTTGCCTTAAGAACGATATCAGCCTCGATCTCCGCAGCTCTGAGGGTAGAAGCTGTGTCGGTGGAGAAGAAAGGATTTCCCGTTCCGCAGCCAAATATAACAACACGACCCTTTTCAAAATGGCGTACAGCCTTGTTTCTTATGTAAGGCTCAGCCACCTGAGGCATGGAAATAGCTGTCTGAACACGGACATCAAGACCCATTGATTCAAGGACATCAGCCACTGCAAGAGCATTCATAGTGGTGGCAAGCATACCGATGTGGTCAGCTCTTGTTCTGTCCATAGCGCCGCTTGAACGGCCTCTCCAGAAATTTCCGCCGCCAACAACAATACCCATCTGAACTCCTGCCTCAACGCACTTCTTGATGCTTTCGCATATGGGTGTTATCACGCTGTAGTCAAGACCCGTTTTCTTGTTTCCCGCAAGAGCCTCACCTGAAAGCTTCAGCAGAACACGCTTGTATTTTATCTGATCGGACATTTGCGATATACTTCCTTTCACGATACAGTTTTCATATTCATTTTACACTATTTTACCTTAAATGTAAAGCGTTTTTTGTAAAAATTTATCACCTTGACAAATTATTTCACATATTCATCAAAAATGCTTTCACACACCGAATTATCGACAGTAACGGCATACATATAGTAACCGTCCTTTTCAGCGGAAACATAGTTCTCAAGCTTGTCATATTCATCGGGATTGTAGCCCTCAAAATCCTTCTTTCTCGTCTCGATTCTCTTTTCCGCAGCAGCCTTTACATCATCAACGCTGATATCAGCCGTATTGATGACAAAAACCTCATCGGCAAATCCGCCCGAACCGCAAATATACATTGAAAAATCGCAGCCCTCGGGAACAGTAAGGTCAAGGTACATACCTATCCTGTCAGCGCCTACCTCAGCCATTGAGGGCAGCTCTACAGATTCCATTATGGCCGCAGTGATATCCGCACAGGGCACAGCCACAGCTTCGGCAGTTGTCTCGCTCTCGGTCACAGATTCGGTCTCAGTTTCAGCCTGTTCGGAAGGTGCATCGGTCTGAGATTCAGTCTCGGAAACGGTTTCCGAAGCGGTTATCTCGGTATATACCCCCTCGGAGCCGTTTTCAGTCTCAGCTTCACCAGAGCAGGCACAAAAAGTAAGTGCGCACAGTGCCGCACAAGCGGCAGCAAAAGTTTTGTTCATAGTTAAACTTCCTCGTCAGTTTATATTATTCGGCATTTGTTTTGTTCAAAAGCCGTTGTCTTATCAGGAAAATACTCACTCCCCGTAAACATGGGTAAGGAGGAAATCAAGCATTATCCTGTATGTGGACTTCATAAAATGTATGCCGTCAGCCTCCGCATAATCCTCACGGAAACGTCCGTCGCTGCCCTTGAGAACAGTGTTCAGGTCAAGGTAATATACACAGCGGTTATTGGCAAATTTAAGCAGGTCTGAATTGAAATTATCTATATCGGAATTGAGGATAGGTCTGTCCTCGTCAGTTTCTCTTTCCCCTGTCACAGGCGGAACAGAGATTATATAGATGTTAGTCTTTTCCCTGTCGATGCTGTCGATAAAGTCGCCGTATGCCGCAAGAAGCTGTTCATCGGTGTATGAACCGAGCTGATTAAGTCCAAGCAGGATATACAGATTTTCGGGAGCAGCGGCATTTATCTTGTCGGCCGCAAGTATCTCAGTGCCGTCAGGCTCGGTAAGAGGAGTGGTATTGATGCTCATGACGCTCATACCGATATTTGCAGCTATCCTGTCCTCGGGGATAAGTCCGTATGTTCCGAGACCGACTATAAGTGAATCCCCCGCAAACATACAGCTGTCAAAATAGCTCTCGTCCCTTGCAGCAGACTCCGCAATGGGGTTGATGTCCGCAGTGGAGGTCCTTTTCTCTTCCTCGGCGCTCTCCGATTCGGTTATCGAGACTATCTCGGTATCAGGCTTTTCGGGAACCTCGCCGCTCTTCATATATATGGCAAAGCAGGCGATAAAGCTTGCGAAAACAAAAAGAAGCACAAACGAAAGTCGGAATTTCAGACCGTTTTTTTTCTTTCTTTCGTAATAAGATGACACATTCATTTCCTTCTTTCCGTTAATTTCACAGAGCTAAATTTATTATACTACATACCACGACAAAAATCAACATTTTGATTAATTAAAATTTTATTAACGCCGCAACATTTTGGTATGTACTGCAAAGACATATGTAAGAACATCTAAACATATATCTTTGCATCTATGAAATCAACCTGCCGCTTTATCGGCACATTCAAGCATCGTGTCCGCAAATATGGCATATCCCCTTGTGGGGTCTCTCACGAAAACGTGAGTCACAGCTCCCACAAGCTTTCCGTCCTGAAGGATAGGACTTCCGCTCATTCCCTGAACAATGCCTCCCGCCTTGTCAAGAAGCCGTTCATCGGTTATCCGTATGACCATATTCCTGCCTGCCTCCGAGCCCTTTATATCGATTTTTTCTATCTCTGCCCTGTATTTCTTCGGAGCCGAACCGTCAACGGTGGCATATATGACAGCTTCCCCCACCTTTATCTCCTGCCTCATAGCCACGGGTACAGCGCTTTCAACAGTCGGACACTTGTCCATATAACCGTAAATGCCGCTTTCACAGTTCATCAAAAGACTTCCGCAAGACTTGTCAGAAGTAAACATTCCTATGAGCTCTCCGGGAGCGCCTGCCGAGCTTTTCTTTATCCCGCTTATGAAAACGTCCGCCGCCTGTCCCTCGGACATCGTGAGCATCTCACCTGTGTCAGAGTCACAGACAGGGTGCCCAAGCCCTGCGAACATTTTGGTCGATGGGTCATAAAATGTCACCGTGCCGATGCCTGCGGAGCTATCCCTTACCCACATTCCTGCGTGATATGTGTCATCAGCGGCAGACCTGTCTGGTTTAAGGAAAACCACTCTGCTTTCCCCGTCACGGACAAGCTCAACACCCAGCGTTTTTCCGCCGCTTTCGCTTATTATCCTGCTCACATCTTTGTTTGACGACACCGATTTCCCCGAAATGCTCACGATAATATCCCCCTCGTTGATGCCAGCCTCTCTTGCGGGAGATGCTATCCTGCCGCCGCTGTCAAATCCAGTCAGCTCCACCACAAGCACGCCCTTTGTGAGCAGCTTTATGCCGAAAGGCGTTCCGCAGGGAACGACAACAGGCTCATTTACCTCAGTGACACTCACATTTTTTATGGGAAATATGCCGAATAAACTCAGCTGTTCAGTTCTTTCCGCAACTCCCCCGTTCATAGAGGAAACATTATATGTTTCATTTCCCGACACCGTAACATCAATATCATAGCTTTCGGGAATTATCCTGTCCGAACGGACAGCAATGTGCTCGCTTATTTCAAGCTCTCCGCCTTTTGCAACATAATAATTGTCAGGCAGAACACAGTTATAATATATAATGCCGCCCGTAAGTGCCATAAGCGCCGCACACGCCGTACTCACAAGCAGCCTGAGTGCAAAATTCATATTGACTTCCTCTCCGCAGCATATGACCGTTCCGCCGTCTTTTTCATAATACTAATAACCAATTAACCTATAGACAAATCCTCGGCTGAAATAAGCCCATTCGTCGTCAAGCTCCCTTGCCGGGCGCAAAGCCCGCCTGCAGTCGCTTTCCTAGACTGGGCTTATTTCATCTGTCGGCTTTATCTATAGAACAATTGATTATTAGTATAAGACAGCAGAGTGATATCCACCGCTTTTTTGTTCTTCACATTACTTAATATTTGCGTGCAGTGGGGCAAATATAAGAGTTTTATATTCTGTAATTTTAGCCCCATTCTTTAAAAAAACAAGTCGTATTTAGCAAGTGGATATAATCTTCACAGAAAACGATTCATTTTTTTCTCCGACTTCAAAAAAATTGTTGCACATCGTGACAATTTGTGGTATAATTGGTTTTATAGCCAAATCGTTTTACCAAAAAGCTTAACGGATATTATTTTCAAAGGAATGCAGATTATGGAAATTCTCAGAAAAGTGTCTCTTGCCCTTGGGTGTGCAGCGACGGCGGTGTGCTGTCTGTTTCTGAACCTTGCGGGAGGATATGCGCTTTATTCAAATAATTACCAGACTATCGGAATATGCCTTATGGTGTCAACAGGGCTTCTTGTCCTGTCCTTAATTGCCGCATTTTTCCGAAAAGGCATATTTGATCTTATCTCACTCATACTTAATATTATTGGCACTCTGCTCTATATCTATCCCATTTCCGTTTTGAACGGGATACCAAATTCTGTTGTTCCCCGTTCGAGCATCGAAGTTCTTACCGCAAGGATATATCCTGCTGTATCGGTAACAATACTCCTGCTGACAGCGGTCTTTGCGGACTATTTTTCCTATGACCGTGCAGCAAAGCGTGCCGAAAAGAAAATGCAGAAGCATAAAGAGCAGACCCGAAAGCTTAACGATGATGAAAAGATTATATAATATAGTTTGTGAAAGGACGTTTTATTAATGAGCGTAACAATCAAGGACGTTGCCAAAGCAGCGGGAGTTTCCGTAGCCACCGTTTCCCGTGTTCTGAACAACAGCGCCGCAGTTTCCGATGAGACCGCCGCAGCGGTGAACGAGGTCATCAAGGAAATGGGCTACAGCCCCAATTTTCTTGGAAGAAATCTCCGCAAATGCGAGACCAACAATATCCTTGCCATTCTCCCCTCCACCGAGCACACTGTCTATAACGACATTATAAAAGGTATGCAGGACGCTGCATATCCCACCTATGACATTATCCTCAGTACAAGCAATAGCTATATCGGAACTGAGATGCGTCTGCTTGAAATGCTCTTCAAGCGCACAGTTGACGCTGTCGTTATCCTCGGCTCACAGCTTGATGCGGAGGCTCTCAATGACCTTAACAAGAGATACAATATTGCGCTCTGCTGCGAAAACGTTTCAGGTGCAAATGTGCTGACCGTTACAATAAACAACGAAGCCGCAGCGTATGAAGCCGTAAAAATGTTTCTTGACAAGGGCAAGAAAAAAATAGGTCTTGTCACCACAAGCGGCCGCAAGGATTTCAAAGATGCTCCATCTTCCGCAGACCGTGAAAAGGGCTACAGAAGAGCTCTTGCGGAATACGGCATAGCTGCCGATGAAAAGTACATATATAGATGCTCATATGAATATTCGGACGGCTGTAAGGCACTGAAATATTTCCGTTCGCTTGACGAAATGCCCGAAGCTATATTCTGCATTTCCGATCTCCTCGCCGCAGGTGTCATAAAGCAGGCATTCAGAGAGAATATTGCCGTGGGAAGCGAACTTCAGGTATGTGGATTTGATAACATCAGTCTCAGTGAAATGTACAACCCCGGTATCACAACCGTTGCCCAGCCGGGATACGAAATGGGCAGGACTGTCATCAGCAAGCTCCTCGATAATATGCACGGCAGCGTTAAAAACAATGACCTTATTATCCTCGACCACAAGCTTGTTATCCGTGGTTCAGCAAAGTAAATTTTTCCGAAAGGATCATCACAGCAATGATATACACCGTTACATTCAATCCCGCCGTTGATTATGTTCTCCGCCTTGACACCCTTGCAGGCGGCGGCGTCAACCGCACCTCCTCCGAGGACATCTGCTGGGGAGGAAAGGGCATAAATGTCTCCACAGTTCTGAAAATGCTCGATACAAAAAGCACAGCTCTCGGCTTCACCGCAGGCTTTACGGGACAGGCTCTTGAAGATGCAGTTAGAAGCACAGGCATCGACTGCGATTTTATCCGCCTTGAAAAAGGCTTCACAAGAATTTGTGTAAAGCTTTTTGAAACAGCTACATCAAAGGAGACCGAAATAAACCCCAATGGTCCCGAGATCGACGGAAATGCTATCGACAAGCTCCTTGACAAAATAGGCAGGCTTTCAAGCGGTGATTACCTCGTCCTTGCGGGCAGCGTTCCAAAGTCAGTTCCTGCGGATATTTACGAGACTATATGTAAAAAGCTGGAAAACAGCGGCGTTCTTGTGGCGGCAGATGCTTCGGGCGAGCTGCTCACAAAGCTCCTCAAATACAAGCCGTTCCTTGTAAAGCCCAATCATCACGAGGTGGGCGAGATATTCGGCTGTGAGATTTATAATGCAGATCAGGCAGAAGCCTGTGCTCTTCGTCTCAGAGTTATGGGCGCAGAAAACGTCATTGTATCAATGGCTGAAATGGGCGCAGTTCTTGCCGCAGCCGATTCCAATGTTTACCGAATCGGCTCTCCCAAGGGCACAGCCGTAAATTCCGTAGGCGCAGGCGACTCGATGCTTGCAGGCTTCATTGCAGGATATATAAACACAGGCAGCTATGAAACTGCTCTCCGCTGGGGCACGGCGGCAGGCAGCGCAACCGCTTTCTCCAAAGGACTTGCCGACAGAGCTTCCTTTGACAGATTATTAAAGGAGATATCACAATGAACAGGATCGCACGATTTGAAAAGGTCTCGGCAGAGCAGTTTGCCGCAGATTTGAAAAAGAATTTTCCCTCGCTCACTGATAATGAAATAACTGATATCTACAATAAAATAAAGCTGCCCGCAAGAGCCACATCAGGCTCCGCAGGCTATGATTTTTATATTCCACTCACAGTTTCGTTAAAGCCAGATGAGACCGTTATTATCCCTACAGGAATAAAGTCATTTATTGAAGAGGGCTGGTTCCTTATGTGCTGCCCAAGAAGCGGACTGGGGTTCAAATACCGTCTCAGACTCAACAACACTGTAGGCATTATCGACAGCGACTATTACTATGCCGACAATGATGGTCACATTCAGATAAAGCTGACCAATGAATCCAACGAGGACAAAACTGTTTTAATGGAGCAAGGCAGCGCATTTGCTCAGGGAATTTTCATTCCTTTTGGCATAACAACAGATGACTGCGCCGAAAATGTCCGCACAGGCGGCTTCGGCAGCACTTCAAAATAAGGCACAAAAAAATTGCGGTGTATTTTTAAGGTACACCGCATTTTTTAATTATAAAACAAATTTCTCAATGACCTCAGCCACGCCGTCTTCATCATTCGAGGGAGCAATGTAATCAGCCACAGCCTTTGCGGCATCGCAGCCATTCGCCATACAAACGCCAAGCCCCGCATATTTTATCATTGAAACATCGTTGAAACCGTCTCCGCAGGCGATTATCTCTTCCCTTGAAATGCCGAGCAGCTCCGTAAGCTTTTTTATAGATGCCGCCTTGTCAATGCCGTTGGGAACGACCTCCACAAAAAACGGCTCTGAACGGAATACGTTGGCTTTTCCCGCAAGAAGCTCTGCAAGCTCCTTTTCAGCCTTTGCAGCGATATCGGGAACACCTGTGAGCAGACATTTTACGGGAGCAAAATCAACGGTTTCAAGGAAATTATCAGTAAGCTTAACAGGCATTCCGTTTATCCTTGATTCGATGTCGATGTATTCGTCAGTCCTGTCCGCAGCGATGATGTTGCCCTCATTGTACGTGATTATGCCGATGCCGTATTTTTTGGCGGTCTTGTAAGCCGTTTCAAGAGCCTCACGGGATATGGTATCAGATGCTATGACCTCGCCTGTCATAGCATTTTTTATTATTCCGCCGTTGAATGGAAGAAGATATCCGCCGATGTCGGACATTTCAAGCTCCCCCGCAGCATATGCCAGCCCCGGTTCGGGACGGCCCGATGCAACAGCAATGATAAGTCCATTTTCCGCAGCTTTCATAATAGCTCTGCGTGTTTTTTCTGTTATAAGCTTTCTGCTGTCGGTGAGAGTTCCGTCGATATCAAGAAAAATAATTTTATATTTCATAGTCCTTGCTCCTCAAAAGATAATATAAATCATTTTACCCGACAGCTATAAATTTTTCAATATTAAAGAAAGAACAAATAAAAAACAGCCACCTTGCGATGACTGTTTTTTATGGAAAGATTTTAAGAGAGGATAGTGTGTTTAGTTTATCAAAGAGCATTTTGTTCTTTGAGATTAATTATATTATACACTATACTTTCTAAATAATCAATTCATTTTTTACACAAATATTCTTGCACATTTTAAGCAATAATACCATAAAGGCAAATTTATATACCCATCATTTGTGTATTATAACAACATCATCAAAGCTGATGATACTTTTCCTCATACATTTCTTCAATAATTCTTGTGCCCTCGGCTGTCCTGAAAATCTTTTCTTTTACAGAAGATATTGCCCCGTCGGACATTCCGTCCTCGAAGATATTCACAAGGAAATCCGCTTCAATAAGTATCTGTAAGGACAACGAGTCAATGCCCGTGTAGGTGTGATGCCTGCCAACCATATTGCAGACCTTTCCGATAAATTCATCATCTGCGCCGAGAGCGGAAAGTATGTATGCCGCCACTCCGGGGCCTTCAAGCTCCTGATATTTTCCGTCAGATGAACCGTGAAGCATCTCCGCATTATGTATCCCGATATCGTGGAGCACGGCGGCAGCTTCAAGTATATCAAGCTCACGGCCCGAAATACCTTCCTTACGTCCGATAAGCCCCGCAAATGCATACACCTTCATAAAATGGTTTATGCGCTTGGGGTCTCCCCTGTCATAGCTCACAGCACTTTCAATAACATCACAAATATTCATAAAAAAGCTCCTTTCAGCCCTCAACAAATGAGTATTGCTGCATAAAATATAATCACCGACAGCTTTTTCGCTGTCAGAACGAATTTATGATTATGGAGGGATATTATGTCACACGAAAAATACTTTCTCGGCTCGTCAACGTCATCGGGCTTTGCAACGCCCGTTTCGGAAATTCTGAGCGATACGTCCAACACCGTATATATTCTCAAAGGCACGGCAGGCAGCGGAAAATCAACACTTATTAAAAAGATAAGCGAAGCTTTTGCCGAAAGTCCCCAGGAAATATATTTCTGCTCCGCCGACCCATATTCCCTTGATGCGGTTTACATCAAGGACAAAAAAGCTGTCATAATCGACGGCACAGCTCCCCACTGCGTTGATCCGGTTTATCCCAAGGCTGTGGAAAGCATTGTTGACCTTGGAGCGTACATCGAAACCTCAAAGCTCCGTGCCGCAAAGGAAGATGTTATAAGCCTCACCGAAGAATACAGCGGCTGTCACAAGCGCTGCCGCCTGTGCCTTAAAGCCGTTTCATCGGTCATCGAGGATATCATCACCGCCGCAAATTCTGCCCTTGACACCGAAAAGCTCAGTGCATTTGCGGACAAATTCATCAGGCGGATAGTACCGAAAAAGGAAGCAAAAGCCGATGGAAAAATTATGCGAAAGCAGCGTGCCGCCATAACTATGAACGGTTATGCAGTTTTTCTGCCTGAAAATGACAGGATATATCTTTTAAACGATGAAAACATCGCTGCCGCCGCAGAATTTCTCCGCATAGCTGCCCTGAACATCTCAAAGCGTGGCTATGACATTCAAATAAGCCAGTGTTATCTCAGCTCAGACAAATTTATCGAACACCTCACTGTCCCCGAACTGGGAATTACATTTATCACCTCAAACTGCATAAACAGCCTGAGCATTGATAAATTCGAGAAGCAAATAAGTTTCAAGCGTTTTTATAAAAAAGATGAACTGACTGACAGCACTGCCCTCAGACAGCGTGTCAGATTTGCAAAAAAAGCCTGCGCCGAATTTCAGAAGGAAGCCGCAGCAGCCCTCACCGATGCAAAGATAATTCACGATAAGATCGAGGAACATTACATCTCCGCCGCCGATTTTGACGGTCTGAACAGGCTTTCCTACAAGCTCATCTCGGATATAAAAAGTTTAGGATAACTTGTCCTCCTTGACCCCTTCGGTACTTTCGGGAACAAAAAGTATCTTTATGGTCATAAGTATGAGCTTGAGATCGAGCAGGAAGGAATACTGCTCAATGTACATCAGATCAAGTCTCAGCTTGTCATATGGCGTGGTGTTGTACTTTCCAAGCACCTGTGCATAGCCTGTGAGACCCGCCTTGACCTTGAGCCTGTAGCTGAATTCGGGCATAATTTTCTCGTTTTCCGCCGCAAGCTCGGGGCGCTCGGGGCGTGGACCAACAATTGACATATCGCCTTTGAGCACATTAAGTATCTGCGGAAGCTCATCGATCCTAACCTTTCTGATGATCTTGCCAACAGGGGTTATCCTGTCATCATTCTCCCCCGCAAGGCGGGCAACGCCGTCGCTTTCGGCATCTGTCCGCATACTTCTGAATTTATATACCTTGAAAACCTTGCCGTCCTTGGTAAGCCTTTCCTGTGTGTAAAAAACAGGGCCGCCGTCATAAAGCTTGATGCACAAAGCTGTAATGAGCATTATGGGCAGTGTAACGATAAATCCCACAAATGAAACCGCAAGATCGAGCATTCTTTTAAGAATAAGCTCCTCTGCGGACAAGCCCGTATTTCTGCACACGAGAAGTGGCGTATCAAAAAGATGTATCTGCTCCGCACCTCTGATGATGATGTCAGAGAGCTTCGGAGTCACATATGTGCGCTTTGAGCGGTCAAAGCAAATTTTCAGAATATCATTTTTCTTCTCACTCGGAACATCGCATATGATAACAGCGTCAAATTCGTCAATAAGCTCGGTTATGACGCTCATATCTTCATCACAGCTCACCGCACGGCATATCATAAACCTGTCTTCACGTCCGCTCATTTTTTCAACCAGCGGCACAGCCTGTCTGCTGCCGTAGATGATGACCATTTTCTTCGGTGCATATAGCTTGGAATATATCCTATTACCGCCCAGTGCCCAGATGAAGATAAACGCAATGTCAATAACGGTCTTTATCAAAATAGGCGGGATATCTGCCACCGAACGCTCCAGCAGACATATCTGTATATAGGTAATGCCGTTTATGAACAGCATTGACAGGGACTGGGAATAGATAATATCCGACACCCTAAGCAGACCTATCCTGAAGCCGTTGTATATCCTTGAAAACAGGAATATCAGCAGAAGATACACCGCAAATATGAGCAAGTTTCCCTTCCAGCCGAAATAATCCGCCTGAATACGTGAGTTTTCAAGCTTTATGTTGTAATGGGTGAGCCAAACATATGCGTATGTTCCCAGCAGGAACACCACAAGCACAGATGAAATGAGCCCCATTATAAATCGTTTATATTTATTTCTTTTTTTCTCATTCATTTTTGGAAAAGTACAGTCCTTTCAAAGCACAGTCTTTCATAGTCATACATTATTTTATTATACCACACTGCGCCGTCAAAAGCAAGCACTATTCCCGATTATTGCCAAATATTGCCGAAAAAAGCTCTTTCACGCCTATAAGCAGGATAAATACAGCGAATATTTTTCCCAAAAGCTCCGAACCCATCAGTTTTGCAAAATATGCTCCCGCCGCCGCACCCACTGCTCCCGTGAGGAATGCAGGGACAAGCCTTTTCAGGTCAATAAGCCCGTTTTTTCTGTGAATAATGACAGACAGCAGAGCTATTGGCAGGAAAAAGAGCAGGTTTATCCCCTGTGCTTCAAGCTGAGACATACCCATTACCGCCGTGAACCATATTATGAGCACCATTCCCCCGCCCACGCCGAGAGATGCAAGAAGCCCCGTGAGAAAAGCAGCTATAAAAGTTAAGATCGTCATAGGAAAAGATTTCTCACCCCAGCAATTACAAGCAAAAGCCCGAATATTCCCGACAGAAGTCTTACAGGTATCTTTTTCAGAAGGAATGTGCCCAGAACTGCCCCCGCAAGTCCGAATGGGATCAGCTCAACAGCACTTTGCCACTGAAAACTGCCGTTTCCCATATAAAAAAATGCGGATATGACTGACAGGGGCAGTGTGAGGGCAAGAGAACCTGCGTGTGCTTTTTTGGCTTCAAAGCCTGCTTTTTTAAGCATCGGAACGGCAATTATGCCGCCGCCCGAGCCGAAAAATCCGTTTGCTATGCCTGCAAGTCCCCCGAGAAGACGCATTTTGTTTTTTTCATTCATTTTCCGAATGTTCCTTTCAGAATGATATATAATATTTTCTGCACTGTTTCGGGAAATATAACATTTACATTGCGATGTTTTTGTGGTACAATAATAAAAAATCATATGAAAGGAAAATACTGCTTTGAAAAAAATAAAATGGCTGGCAACAGGCGGCACGATATCCTGCATTCAGACCGAAAACGGGCTTCACCCCGCTGCTGCTGAGTCCCAGATGCGTGATATGCTGAACCATATTCCCGAAACGGGTGCTGAAATTGTTCCTGAGTGCATTATGAATATCGACAGCTCCGATATTTCAGTCAAGGATATGAAACTCATAGGCACAGCCGCAGACAAAGCCATAAAAGAGGGCTATGACGGCATTGTGATGACCCACGGCACGGACACAATGGCATATACATCGGCAGTGCTTAGAAAAATGCTTTCGGGCACACCCATACCCATTATCATCACAGGTTCGCAGAGACCTTTTTATTCGGCAAATTCCGACGGAAAAATAAACCTTTTTAATGCCATTAAAGCCGCCGCAGACGGCTCTCTCAAAGATGTATTTCTTCTGTTCGGTGACAAGCTCATCAGGGGCGACAGGGCGCACAAGGACTATACTGAAAACGACAATGCATTCGTAAGCTCCTGCGGTTATTCTGGAATTATCCAAAACGGCAGGCTTATTGTGAATGAATTTCCCGATGCCCACACTGAGTATCACTTCAACTTTGATTTCAACGAAAATGTTATGCTTATAAAGCTCACTCCCCTGACTGACGGGAGTATTTTCACATTCGCTGCTGAAAGCGGCGTGAAAGGAATTGTTATCGAGGGCTATGGTGCAGGAGGAATACCTCACCGTCTCCTTGACAGTATCGGCAAGATCATATCAAAGGGCATAAAAATTATGCTCATATCCCAGTGCCTTTATGACGGCGTTGATATGAGCATTTATGAGGTTGGAACTGATGCCGCAAGGCTTGGTATCATCTCAGGCGGGAATATGAGTGCGGAGGCGGCTGTGGCTGAAATGATGTTTATGCTTGGAAAAGAGCAGTGTCCATAAGCTCAAGGATATAATCCCCGAATTTTTCCCCTGCTGGAAGCTCCTCGTTCAAAACAAGCTCTCTGCGGAAAAACCTTACAGGCTCCCCTGTTTTTCGATTCGTTCCCTTTTTTTCGATTTGTTCATAATGCAGTACTGCACCGTATCTCTGCCAGTGCGGAAGTGCATTATAATCTATTCCGTAAGAAAGCAAAAGCTCCTTTTTAAACAAAATGTCCTGCCCTTCAAGTGCCTTTGTGGCAGATAAATAATCCATACCGTCACTGAGCAGTGCATAATAACAGCAGGAGTCAAGTGAATTTCTCAGAAGATCGGTCTGTCTCCAGGAAAAATAATCCTTGACAGCTTTTTTCGTTTCCATAGGTATCAGACGGCAGTCAAAGGCTGCGGGAGCGCCAAGCTTTACAGAAAAAAATCCGCTTGCTTCCCCTGCAAGAACTGATATCAGCTTTCTTGTCTTGCGGTTGTAGGTATTATCGGCGGGGTGAAAAAGCAGGGATATTTCATCGCTTTGTGTATACCCTGCAATGAAATTAAAACCGCAGGACATCAGATGTCTGACAGCTTCTGTCATATATTCATAAAAGCGTTCATCATATGGCTTTATGAAATTCTTTTCGGTAAGCCCAGAAAATCCACGTCCGTCAAGACGTGCGCAAAGAAACCTGTCGGCAGGAACAAAGCTGTCAAATTCCTTTTCCAAAGCCCTCATTTTTCTGTCAAAAGCTTCAAACTCCATTATTTTCCCTCCATTTCTCCGTAACAAAGCCGTTTTCCGTCAGTCTGACATAATAAAGTCTGTCGAAGCCCTCTGACATTGACGGTATTACAAGCTTTCTGTGAGTTGCTGCAACTGCTGCATCGGGAACACGAGCTTTTCCGTCTCTTCCTCTGTTTCGTAAAATACATTTTTCAATCTCGGAACAGAAATAATAGCCTGTTATTTCATATCCTGCCGACAACGCCATATCAATGTATCTTTTTCTGTCCTCGGGAAGCGGATCAGTATTGTCTACCACAAAATCTCTGCCGCAAGCTATACATTCCTGCAAAAGCCTGTGTTCCTTATTTCGTGTTTTAAGCTTATCGAGATTTATATGCTCATATTCGCTGAAAAAGCTGTTGTAATAGCTTGTCTTGCCGCTTGCCTGCACTCCGATAAAAATTACAGCCTTTGGCATCGCCGCACTTCCTTTCGTTCAATTTTTAAAACAAGCTGCTTCTGAGTATTGAAATGCTCCCCTTTTGTTAGACAATGTGGTATAATAAAAATATACCGATATT
>CAMBJF010000040.1 GCA_945867875.1 uncultured Ruminococcus sp.
ATGACGCCATTCCTCCCACCTCAAAAGCTGACCCCGAAAATCACGGCTTAGGGCTTCTTTCCATTGAACAAGTTGCCCGAAAGCACGAGGGCAAAGTCACGGTAAACTGCGCCGACGGCGTTTTCGAGCTGTCTGTACTTCTGAAAACCGAGTAAAAACAGATCCCACAAACATCATTTTATTCCTCTAAAAATGATGTTTGTCGGATTTTTGTATATTAAAACGATATCATATGCCATAATTAACATATATTTACAGCACACACAGGCTCCGTGAAAGGGATATGGGATATGAAAAAAGAAGAGGCAGTTATAATCAGATTAAAGGCGGGTTCAGGGGAAATAAAGGCTTTTGAGGATTCATACGGCGAACACTGTGAGTGCCAGTCAAATTACAAGCATTACGTTATCGCCCCCGAGGACGTAAAGAAGCTTAAAGGTAGTCTTGATAAAAATCATCTCTATTATATGCTGGCGGCTGTTTATGACGGCGATAAGGCAACAGGGGCATACTGGGGCTGCGGACAGTTTATTGAAAAGGAAGGCTTATACGGTTTCAGACTTTTTGTAAGGGTAAAGTCAGGGTATAACAGCAGGGCGAAAGATGTTATTGAGCTTTCGGGAGCAGATTCAAATATCACCGTTATAAAGTCAAAAGAAATTGTCGACAGAATATGCTCGGTTATAAATGAGCCTGTTGACGGCAAGATAAAGGAAATATGCATTGCATAAAAGTGCAAACGTGAACTTTCGATTTTGACAGTTCACGTTTATTTTATATCTAACGCCATATATAATGTTGACTTTTTTTGTCATTTGCTGTATAATATTGACGAAAGCTTTAACTTTACAGCTTTAAATAATATGTATTATCATACATTCGGAGGGGTATTTTTTATGACTATAACCCAGAAGATAAGCATTATGGCGGCTGCCTGCACCACTATCGCATCGATCGCAGTGGGCACTCTCGGCAATTTAAGCGCCAACTCTGCTTTAAGTGAGGATACCGACAAAATTATGCTCACCACCGAAAGCAGCATAAGCTCTGACATAAATGCATATCTGAGCAAGATCGAGCAGTCCGTTGATACAGTGGCAGAAGTCGCTCAGTGCAATCTTGACGATTTTAACAAATTCAAGACCGATAAAAACTATGTGAAAGAATACACCGATGACATTGAGCAGCTTCTTTTCAGCTCCGCAGGCAACACTGACGGCGCCATTTGCGCATACATAAGATATAACCCCGATTTTACCGAGCCCACATCGGGTCTCTTCCTTACAAGAAACAGCACAAGTGAGCCCTTTCAGAGCGTGACCCCCACCGATTTCAGCACCTTTGACAAGACCGATATCGCTCACGTGGGCTGGTACTACACTCCCGTCAACAATGGCGGTCCCACTTGGATGAATCCATATCTGAACGAAAACGTGGGAATATATATGATATCCTATGTGGTTCCCCTGTTCAATGACGGCGTGAACGTGGGCGTTGTGGGAATGGACATCGACTTTACGATCTTTGAAAATATTGCGGAAGAATCCGATGCATACGATACCGCAATGTCAATTATCGTTGACGGCAGCAACAGCGTTATGTACGGCAGAGATATGACATTCGGCACGGGTCTTGAAGAATACTGCTCCTCCGATTCGCTTGTAAATGCCCTTTCGGAAGAGGCAAGTGCGGAGCCTGTTGTATGCAATGTAAACGGTGCAAAAAGAAGTGCGGTTTTCAGCACTCTTGACAACGGTATGAAGCTCATTTTCACAGCCGAGTCCTCCGAACTTTCACAGCAGACTGTTCATATGGTAACAGTTATGCTTGGGGCAGTAATATTTGTGGCAGCTGTCACCGCAGCCGTTGCCATATTCGTGTCCGTGAAGATGACACGCTCTCTCCGTGATATCAACCATGCCGCTCAGAGAGTTGCGGCAGGCGAGCTCGATGTTACCGTTAATGCAAAGTCCAACGATGATATCGGCGTTCTTGCGGACAGCATCAGCCAGACCACCGATCAGCTCAGAAATTATTCGGGATATATCTCCGAGATGTCTGATGTACTGAACAAAATTGCTGCCGGTAATCTTGACATCAGCCTTAAAATGGACTATAAGGGCGAGTTTGAGAAGCTGAAAAACGCTCTCGAAAATATCACTGCTTCCCTCAACAGCACACTCGTAAAGATTGACAATGCCGCAGATCAGGTTGCAAACAGCGCAGATCAGGTATCGGGCGGTGCGCAGACACTTGCTTCCGGCTCCACCGAGCAGGCAGGCTCCATTGAGCAGCTTGTTTCCACCATAACCGAAATGTCCGATCAGATAAAGGAAAATGCGGAGCGTGCCGAAAAGGTCAGCGAAGATATGAACTCTATCGGCGGCGAGGCAAATCTCAGCAACGAGCGTATGAATCATATGCTTGACGCTATGAAGGACATAAATGACAACACCAACCAGATCAGCGCAATTATCAGGACTATCGAGGACATTGCGTTCCAGACAAATATCCTTGCGCTGAACGCTGCCGTTGAGGCTGCCCGTGCAGGTGACGCAGGCAAGGGCTTTGCAGTTGTTGCGGACGAGGTAAGAAATCTTGCTTCCAAATCCGCCGAGGCTTCCAAGAACACATCAGCACTTATCAGCAAGACTATGGAGGCTGTTGACAACGGCTCACAGATAGCAAATCAGACTGCCGAATCGCTTAACACTGTTGTTACAAACATCGGCGAGATCATCACATCAATTGATGACATTGCGAAAAATTCCCATGATCAGTCCGAAGCTGTTAACCGTGTAAATGTCTTCGTTGAACAGCTTTCCGAGGTCACACAGAACAACTCCGCCGCTTCCGAGGAGAGCGCCGCAGCCGCAGAAGAGCTTGCGGGTCAGGCAAACACAATGAAGAGACTTACCGGAAGATTTACTCTGAAAAAGTAAATATGACACAAATATCCCGCCCCGATACTTTGATCGGGACGGGATATTTTTTTGCCATATTACAGCTCTCTTATGTATTTTATTCTTTCAAATATAAGGCAGACCGCCACTCCCGCAATGTCAAGCACCAAAAACAGCATTGCCGCTCCCGAGCCTTTTCCGTACCCAAAAAGCATATTGAGAAACGGGAGGGGACTTGTTTCCATAATCGGTTCAAACACCCTGTCAACAAGGAATCCGCCGAGGAAATATCCGAGGGGGATAGAGTATGCCCTTGTTGCTTTTTAGGTAAAGAAGTCCGCTTTTTGCTGATTGCAGGAGTGTTTCGCTTTTGTCCGAAACTTGCTCCGTATGGGGTATTTTTATAAAGAACAGCAGGACGATAAATGCTGCGGCAAAGGTGGTCAGGTCAAATGCGATGACCCCCTCCATTCCCGCAAAGGACATCACTGCGGCGGCAAAAACAGGCGTGAGGATAGATACAAGTGAATTTGAAAACGACCTCATTCCGCTTGTTTTCTGATAATGCTTTTCGGAGATGAGCAGCGTCACCGCAACATCGGCGGCAGGCGACTGTACCGAATTCATCAGACCGTTTAAGGCGTTGAGGACATACAGATGCCACACCGCAAGACTGCCCGTCTTCATCAGCACAAGTGTTATGACCGTGCAGACTGCCGCAAAGCTGTCGCAGATGAGCATAACTGCCTTTTTGTTCCATTTGTCGCTTATCGCCCCCGCAAATATGCTCATCAGAACATAGGGTGCATAGGAACACACGGTCAGCAAAGAGGTGGTCAGTGCCGAGCCGCTGTCCTGATAAAGCCATATCACAAGGGAAAAGCCCGTCATAGAGCTGCCCAGCGATGAAAGTGACTGGGTAAGCCAGAGAATTATAAAATATTTCAGTTCCTTTAAGGTTTTCATAATACCTTGCTCCTTTTCTGAATAAAAAATCAAGTCAGAAATGCAAGGTATGACGGTTATTATAATGTTACTCTATGCAGCCCGTCATTCCTTGCATAGAGCTGTGCCGGTGCAGATGATCACGTTATCACTCCCCTGTTTTATTATGAAATATCCCCTGTGCACTGAAAAATATCAGGCACGGGGGATTTTTATTTTATCCTGTTGATTAAAGCTTCCAAAGCTCCTCTGCGTACTGTCTTACGGTTCTGTCGGAGGAGAACTTGCCTGCGCTTGCAATGTTCATCCAGCACTTCTTGCTGAATGTGTTTCTGTCCTTGTAATCATAAAGTGCTCTGAGCTTGGTGTCAACATAGCCTTCAAGGTCGGTGAGGAGGAAGTAGTTGTCGGGTCTGTGCCAGCTTGCGCCGTTGATGAGGGAGTTGAACAGCTCACCGAACATTCCTGTGTCGCCGTCGTTGAATGTGCCGTCAACGAGGGTGTTGACAACTCTCTTGACACGCTCATTCTTATAGTATATCTTCTCCTTGGGGTTGTAGGTGGGACGGATAACTGCAAGCTCTTCAACTCTTGCGCCGAAGATGTACTCGTTCTCCCAGCCTGCTTCCTCAACTATCTCAACGTTTGCGCCGTCATATGTGCCGAGAGTAACTGCGCCGTTGAGCATAAACTTCATATTGCCTGTGCCAGATGCTTCAAGACCTGCTGTGGATATCTGCTCGGAGATATCTGCTGCGGGAATGAGCTTCTCGGCATAGGATACGTTGTAGTTCTGAACGAAGATGACTTTGAGCTTATCCTTTGTTGCAGGGTCATTGTTGACAAGCTTTGCTATCTCGTTGATATACTTGATGATACCCTTTGCTCTGCGGTATGCGGGAGCTGCCTTTGCACCGAAGATGAATGCTGTGGGCTGGAGGTCGGGGAGCTTGCCGTCCTTTATCTGGAAGTAAAGGTCCATAATGGAGAATGCATTAAGGAGCTGTCTCTTGTATTCGTGGAGACGCTTTACCTGAATGTCGAATACCCAGTCGGGAGAAAGGTCTATGCCCTCGTGCTTCTTGATATATTCGCAGAGCTGGACTTTCTTTTCCCTCTTTATCTGCATAAAGCGGTCGATAACGGCTCTGTCATCAACATATCTCTTAAGACCTGCAAGCCTGTCAAGGTCGGTCTCCCAGCCGCCGCCGATCTTCTCGGTGATGAGTGCGGAAAGCTCGGGGTTGCAAAGTCCCAGCCAGCGGCGGGGTGTGATGCCATTGGTCTTGTTCTGGAATCTTTCGGGGAATATCTCGTACCAGTCCTTAAGAACGTCATTTTTGAGTATCTCGGTATGGAGAGCCGCAACGCCGTTTGTGTGGGAGGAAACAAATATTGCCATTCTCGCCATATGGATAACGTTGCCGTCAACGATGAGCTTGGAGTTTATCTGACCCTCGTTCTGACCGATGGACTTAAGATACTTCTTAAGATAGTCGTTTATCATAAGGATAATTTCGTAAACTGTGGGGATAACGCTCTTGAAGAGGTCGATGTTCCACTTTTCAAGTGCCTCGCCGAGAACGGTGTGGTTGGTGTAGTTGCAGGTCTTCTGAACGATGTCAAAGGCTTCCTTGAAGGAGAGACCCTCTTTGAACATAAATATTCTGATAAGCTCGGGGATAGCCACGGTGGGGTGGGTATCATTGAGCTGGATAGCGTAGCACTCGGAGAAATGAGAGAAATCCTCGCCGTACTTTGCCTTGTAGCGGCGGATAATATCCTGAATGGAAGCGGATACGAAGAAATACTGCTGCTTAAGTCTCAGTCTTCTGCCCTTGTCGGTGTTGTCATTGGGATAGAGAACATCGTTGATAGCATCAGCCATAATTTCGCTTTCGGAAGCGCCGATGTAATCCTGATTGTCAAATTTCCGGAAATCAAAGCCCTTTATGCTCTCTGCCTGCCAGAGACGGAGTGTGTTTATAGCCTTTCTGTTAAAGCCGATGATAGGGGTATCGTAGGGAACAGCCTTAACGGTCTGATCTGCAAACTCTACGATAACTGCGTCCTTGTCGGCTCTTACGCTCCAGGCATCGCCGTAATCCAGCCATGGGTCAGCGGATTCCTGCTGGAAGCCGTTGCCGATGGACTGCTTGAAAAGTCCGTACTTGTATCTTATGCCGTAGCCGTTGAGGGGGATATCGCAGGCTGCTGCGGAATCAAGGAAGCAGGCTGCAAGTCTGCCGAGACCGCCGTTGCCGAGAGATGCGTCCTCAATTTCTTCAAGGCAGGAGATGTCGATGCCGTTTTCGGAGAATATCTCCTTGGCGGTGTCAAGAAGTCCTGCGCAGTAGAGATTGTTGAAAACAGCTCTTCCCATAAGAAACTCTGCGGAAAGATAGTATGCTCTGCGGCGGTTGTTGTGTCTCTCCTCGGTCTCGTTCCAAAGGGGGATAATGTCGCTCATTACAGCTCTTGCGGCTGCATTGTGGAGCTGACGGGGGGTAGCGTGACTGATGTCCGTTCTCCCGTCTATCATAAGATTTTCGTTGATTTTTGAAGTGAACTGTGCCTTATCCATAAAATAGAATTTCCTCCCAAAATTATTTAAATTTTCCGAAAAATCGGATTTATCACATACAGAATATATTTATTTTACCACATTTTCGATTGTAAATCAATAACAATTACAATAATACGGTATTTTTCACAGAATTTTTCCCGACATTATAGTAAATTAGTCAATTATTTTTCCTATGCATTACAAAAACTAAATATAAAATTCAGAAAAAACAATTTCTTAAGCTTTGTAGCAATGATATAATTATATGAATGTTATTCGGAAATATTATTTTCGGAGGTATGATTATGGCTGAAACAAAAACAAACGCTATGCGCATTCTCGACAGAGCGAAGATAAAATATGAGGTGCACACCTATCCCCACAACGAGGGTGAGGCTGTTGACGGCGAAAACGTGGCACGGCTCACGGGGCAGGACCCTGTAAAGGTCTACAAGACCCTTGTAACGAGAGGTGCTTCAAATCCGTCAAGGAATTTTTACGTGTTCGTTATTCCCGTGGAAAAAGAGCTTGACCTGAAAAAAGCGGCGAAGTCCGTGGGGGAAAAATCCGTTGAGATGATACACGTTAAAGAAATAAACGGCATTACGGGATATATCCGTGGCGGCTGCTCCCCTGTGGGTATGAAAAAGCAGTTCCCAACTGTTTTTTACAAGGACGTTTCGGGGCTTGACACGATGATATTCAGCGGCGGAAAGATTGGTCTCCAGATAGAGGCAAAGCCTGAGGACATAATCGGGCTCATAAATGCAAAAACTGAGGACATATGCTATTAATGAAAGGACAGTTTTAATATGGAAATAAAGGGATTTACATACGGCTGGGACAGCCACAGAGGAATGCTGGGAACGGAAAGCGCAAAGAAGTCTATCGAGACTATGGCGGCTATGGGCGGCAACTGGGCTGCTCTTGCCTTTGCGGTGACACAGGAAAAATTTTCCTCCACACGCTTTGGCTTCGACTACCGCCGCACCGACACCGACAGGGAAATTGAAACTGCCATAAAGCAGCTTAAAGAAAGCGGTCTCAAGGTATGCCTCAAGCCTATCCTAAACTGCGAGGACGGCACCTGGAGAGCAAACATCACATTCCCCGAAAAGGAATTTCCCGTTTATGACGAGAACGGCAGGCTCAGAAGCTACTGGAACGAATGGTTCTCCTGCTACACCGCATTCATCTGTCACTATGCCGAAATTGCGGAATACACGGGCTGCGAAATGCTGTGCATAGGCTGCGAGATGCTTGGAACGGAGCACAAGGCGGATATGTGGCGTGAGCTTATTGCAGAGGTGAGAAAGGTTTATCACGGTCCCCTGGTCTACAACACCAATCACGGCAAGGAGGACAATGTAAGCTGGTTCGACGCTCTCGATTACATCGGAACATCGGCTTATTATCCTGTTGAAAAGGAGGGCGGCGCATCGGCTGAGGAAATGACCGCCGCTTGGGAGCAGCATAAGATAGGTCTTAAAAAGACTGCCGAGAAATTCGGCAAAAAGATAATCTTTATGGAGATAGGCTGCCGCAGCGCAAGGGGCTGTGCGGCTATGCCCTGGGACTTTGTTCACCGGGAATTTCCCCGTGACGAGGACGAGCAGGCGAATTTCTATGAGAGCGCACTGAGGGCAATGTGGAACGAGCCTTATTTTGCGGGATTTTTCTGGTGGGACTGGGAGACAAATCTTATGCCCGAGGACAGGATATCCACCGACACAGGCTTCGGCATTCACGGTAAAAAGGCTGAAAGGGTGCTCACAGACTGGTACACGAATAAATAAAAAAGCAAATTTTAAAATTTCACACAAAACCCCAAAATTATTTATCATAGGCAGTAGCCAACGGGCGAAAAATATGGTATAATTAAAGTAATATTTTTTCTCGGAGGTTTGACTATGCTTTCAGACATTGAAATTGCGCAGCAGGCGCATATGAAGAAAATTACAGAGGTTGCCGCTTCTCTCGGCATTCCCGATGAAGAGATCGAGCCTTACGGTCACTACAAGGCAAAGCTTTCGGAAAAGCTCTTTGCCGACACTGCGGATAAGCCTGACGGAAAGCTTATCCTTGTTACCGCCATAAACCCCACCCCCGCAGGTGAGGGCAAGACCACTGTTTCGGTAGGTCTCACAGAGGCTATGGCAAAAATTGGCAAAAAGGCTGTCCTTGCACTGAGAGAGCCTTCTCTCGGCCCCGTTTTCGGCATCAAGGGCGGTGCTGCGGGCGGCGGATACGCTCAGGTCGTTCCTATGGAGGACATCAATCTTCACTTCACAGGCGATATGCACGCTATCACCGCTGCAAACAATCTTCTCTGCGCACTTCTCGACAACCATATGCAGCAGGGCAATGCTCTTATGATCGACCAGCGCAGAATTATGATAGACCGCTGCCTTGATATGAACGACAGAGCCCTCAGAAACGTCGTTATCGGTCTCGGTGGAAAGGTGAACGGAATCCCCCGTCAGGACAGCTTCCGCATTACCGTTGCAAGCGAAGTTATGGCTATACTTTGCCTTGCTTCCGACCTTGATGACCTCAAAAAGAGACTTGGCAATATCCTTATTGCATACAACACAAGCGGCGAGCCTGTTTATGCCCGTGACCTTGGCGCACAGGGCGCTATGACTGCTCTTCTCAAAGATGCTCTTAAGCCCAATCTTGTTCAGACTCTTGAAAACAACCCCGTTCTTATGCACGGCGGTCCTTTCGCAAATATCGCTCACGGCTGCAACTCCGTAAGAGCCACAAAGCTTGCTCTTAAGCTCGGAGATTACTGCATCACCGAGGCAGGCTTCGGCGCTGACCTTGGCGCTGAGAAATTCTGCGACATCAAGTGCCGTTTCGCAGGCATCAAGCCCGACTGCGCCGTTATCGTTGCAACTATCCGTGCCCTCAAATACAACGGCGGCGTTCCCAAGGCAGAGCTTTCCGCAGAGAATGTTCCCGCTCTTGAAAAGGGTATGATAAACCTTGTTACACATATCGAAAATATGCGCAAATTCGGTCTCCCCGTGGTTGTTGCAATAAACCGCTTCGGCACCGATTCCGACGCTGAGATCGCAGCTGTTGAAAAGCTCTGCGGCGAAATGGACGTTCCCGTTTCCCTTACCGAGATATTCGCAAAGGGCGGCGAGGGCGGAACTGACCTTGCACGCAAGGTCTGCGAAACTATCGAAAATCGCCCCGCAAACTTCAAGCCCCTTTACGATTCCGAGCTTTCCATCAAGGAAAAGCTGAATGTTATCGCAAAGGAAATTTACCGTGCTGACGGCGTTATATTCACCGCTCAGGCTGAAAAGGCTCTTGCGGAGATCGAAAAGCTGGGCTTCGGCACTGCTCCCGTCTGCGTGGCAAAGACCCAGTACAGCCTTTCCGATGACGCTTCAAAGCTTGGCAGACCCGAAGGCTTCTCCATCACCGTCCGTGACGTTAAGCTTTCCGCAGGCGCAGGCTTCGTTGTGGCTCTCACAGGCGATATTATGATAATGCCCGGTCTCCCCAAGGCTCCCGCAGCTATGAAGATCGACTGCGACGGAGAGGGAAATATCAGCGGACTGTTCTGATTTTTCAAACGTTACTAAAAATTAACAAAATAGCTTTATCCGTTTAATTTTTAGCAAATATAATAAAAACAGAGATGTTTTGTTGTTTCAGTTTATATAATAACACAATACTTTAAGGAGAAATAAAGATATGTCTGTTGAAACTATGAAGGTTCTTATCTGCGACGATTCTATCCTTGCAAGAAAGAAAACCAAAACTGCCCTTAATCAGTTGGGCGTTACTCAGATATTTGAAGCAGCTGACGGCGAGCAGGCCATTGCCGCTTACAAGGAGCATCTGCCCGACATCACCCTTATGGACATCGTTATGCCCAAGGTGGACGGCGTTGCCGCTCTCAAGGCCATTCTTGAGGTAAATCCCAAGGCAAAGGTAGTTATGGCTTCCTCCGTGGGCACTCAGGAAAACCTTAAGGAAGCTATCAAGGCAGGCGCATTCGATTTTCTCCAGAAGCCCATTTCCGAGGAGCAGATCAAGACTCTTATCAGCAAGGCTGCAAGATAAACAAATGCCGCATTAAAAGCGAAAGGAATGAATAAACCTTATGTTTACCCAATTTTTCGGAAACTATCTTTTAAATAAAGGTCTTGTTGACACAAAACAGCTTTCTGATGCACTTGCAGTTCAGAAGCAGACCCGTCCGAGACTCGGTGTTCTCGCTATAAATGCAGGCTATATGACTGCTGATCAGGTGGATAAGGTCCACGAGGAGCAGCAGCGTGTGGATAAGAGAATAGGCGATATTGCCTGCGATATGGGCTTTCTTACCCACGAGCAGGTGGAAGAGCTCCTCAGCTCTCAGGGTGCGGCTCATCTCCAGCTGGGTCAGGCTCTCGTTAATTCGGGCGCTATGACAAATGCTGAATTTGCGGACGCTCTTAACAGCTACAAAAAGGAAAACAGCCTTAATGATGTTGATTTCAGCGAGGGCAGCGGCGAAAAAATCGACGAGATAATCAGAAAGTTCTACAGCTTCAATGCTGATGACACAGGCGCTTATCTCACCGAATACATAGCTCTGCTTTTCAAGAATATTATCCGTTTCATCGGCGATGATTTCACTCCTCTCGCCCCCAAAACGATTTCCGAGATAAAGCCTGAGCTTGCGGATGTACAGAAGATCACAGGTGCTTTCAACTGCACCACTGCGATAAGCGGCGACGAAAAGGCATACCTCGGCTTCGCTTCACGCTATGCAGGCGAGGAGCTTACCAAGCTTGATGAAATGGCTCACGCTTCCTGCGGAGAGTTCCTTAACCTCCACAATGGTCTTTTCACCGTAAATGTTTCCAACGAAATGAACACTGAGCTGAAGCTTATGCCTCAGGATTATCTTGAAAATGATACTCTTTCTGGCAATATTTTCGTGATCCCTCTCGTGTTCCCATTCGGAACAGTTTCATTTATGGCTGTGCTTTAATTATTGATCCTTTACAGCCGCCGTCGGGGTATTGATATTTTTTATCTGTCCCCTTTGGCGGCTGTTTTTCTGTAATCAAGGAGTATTCAAATGAAAAAGCTTTTGTTTGTATATAATCCCCATTCGGGCAAGGGGCAGATAAAGGAGCACCTTGCCGAGATAATCTACGTTTTCACCAAGGGCGGATATGAGGTCACCGCTCACCCCACTCAGGCGAGAAATGATGCATACGAGACCGTTAAAAACCGTGCGGGGGACTTTGACCTTGTTGTATGCAGCGGCGGCGACGGCACTACAAATGAGATGATAAAGGGCATTATGGAGGGCGGTCATCACGTCCCCGTGGGCACTATCCCCGCAGGCACAATGAACGATTTTGCCACAAGCCTCGGTATCCCCAAGCATATGCCCGACGCTGCAAGGACTATTGTGAACGGCACTCCCGAATATGTTGACGTTGGTGCGTTCAATGACAGGTATTTCACCTATGTTGCGGCATTCGGCGTTTTCACCGAGGTGAGCTATGCCACCGACCAGCAGCTGAAAAATTCTCTCGGCGCTGTGGCGTATATTATCGGTGCGATGAAAGAGGCGGCGAAGAAATCCGACCTCAGCGGAAAATACAGGCTGACTATTGATGTGAACGGTCAAAAGGTCACCGATGACTTTATTTACGGAATGGTGGCAAATTCCCTGTCGGTAGGCGGCATCAAGGGGCTTGCGGGCAAGGACATCTGTATGAATGACGGGCTTTTCGAGGGACTTTTCATCAAAAAGCCCAACTCATTAATCGAGCTCAATCAGATTCTTTCCGCACTTATCAAGCACGAATTTGATTCACCGTTCATCTATTATTTCAAGTCCTCCGAGTTCCATTTTACCACCGATGAGGATATCCCGTGGACGCTGGACGGCGAATACGGCGGAAGCGAGCCTGACATCAGTCTGTGCACTCTTCACAAGGTCATACAGATAATGGTGGATAAGTCAAAATGCCTTGGGCTTGACTGAATAAAATAACACCTCTGAAAGGACGGTCAGTTTATATGAATCCCGAAATTGAAGCGGCGGAAGCCCGTGCCAAGGAGCTAAGGCAGGAAATCGAGCAGCACAATATAAGCTATTATGTGCTCGATGACCCAACGGTGGACGATTTCACCTATGACAGCCTTATGAATGAGCTTAAGGCGATCGAAGCGAAATATCCACAGCTCGCCACAGAGGACTCCCCCACAAAGCACGTGGGCGGCTATGCTCTCAATACCTTTGAAAAGGTGACCCACACCGTTCAGATGGGCAGCTTGCAGGACGTTTTTTCAAAGGCTGAGATAATTTCCTTTGCGGACAAATGCCGTGAAGCTCTGGGGCAGTCTCCATTGTTTACTGTGGAGCCGAAAATTGACGGACTTTCAGTTTCTCTCGAATACACAAAAGGCGTTTTCACCCGTGGCTCTACCCGTGGCGACGGCTTTGTGGGCGAGGACGTTACGGCTAATCTGAAAACTATCCGCTCCATTCCGAAAAAGCTCAAATGCGGCGATATACCGTTTCTTGAAGTCAGGGGCGAGGTGTATATGCCCCGAAAGTCCTTTGAGGAGGTCATCGAGCAGCAGGAGCTTAATGGCGAAAAGCCCTTTAAAAACCCCAGAAATGCTGCGGCAGGTTCACTGAGACAGAAGGACCCGAAGATAACTGCAAAGCGAAAGCTTGACATTCTCATTTTCAATATCCAGCAGATTGAGGGACGGGAGATAACATCTCACAGGCAGTCACTTGCGCTTCTCCGAGAGCTTGGTTTTCACGTTATCGACGACACGCCCGTTACCGAAAACAGCGAGCTTACCGAGCAGATCGACCGTATCGGCAGCAGCCGTGACAGCTTTCCATATGACATTGACGGCGCTGTTGTGAAGATAGACAGCTTTGAGCTGAGAGAAATTCTCGGTGCTACTGCAAAATTTCCACGGTGGGCGGCAGCATACAAATATCCCCCTGAGGAAAAGGAAACAAAGCTCCTTTCAATCGAGGTGAATGTGGGCAGAACAGGCGCTATCACCCCAACTGCGGTGTTTGAACCCATACAGCTTGCAGGCACATCGGTGAGCAGGGCGGTGCTCCACAATCAGGAGTTCATTTCCGAAAAGGATATACGTGTTGGCGACACGATCGTGGTGAGAAAAGCGGGTGAGATAATTCCCGAGGTGCTGCGGTCGGTGGCTCACAGCGAGGGTTCTGTGCCCTATATGCTGCCCGAGGTGTGTCCCGTCTGCGGAACAAAGGCGGTGCGGTTTGATGATGAAGCGGCACTCAGATGTCCCAACACGGAATGCCCCGCACAGCAGTACCGCAACATCATTCACTTCTGCTCAAAGGGCGCTATGAACATTGACGGAATGGGTCCTGCGGTGATAAAAGCGCTGCTTGACAAAAAGCTCATTGAAACGGCTGCGGACATTTATTCCCTTAAAGCCGAGGACATTGCAGGACTTGAACGAATGGGCGAAAAGTCGGCGGCTAACCTTATAAATGCCATTGAGGAATCGAAAAATGCACCTCTTGACAGGGTGATATTTGCCCTTGGGATACGGAATATCGGTGCGGCGGCGGCAAAGCTCCTCTGCGAAAAATTCGGCAGCATTGAAGCCGTTATGAGCGCATCGGAAAGCGAGATATCAGAAATTGACGGCTTCGGCGGCGTTATGAGCACGGGCGCTGTCAAGGCATTTTCCGAGCCCCACTTCATTCATCTCATAAACCGCCTTAAAGCGGCAGGGGTGAAAATGGAGTATCACAAGGAAGTGAAAGATGACCGCTTTGCAGGGCTGACCTTTGTTTTGACGGGAACGCTCCCCACGCTCAAGCGTGACGAGGCAAAGAAGATAATCGAGAGCTTCGGCGGCAAGGCAAGCAGCTCAGTTTCCAAAAAAACCGACTATGTTCTTGCAGGCGAGGAGGCAGGCAGCAAGCTGACCAAGGCTCAGGAGCTGGGTGTTAAGATAATCTCGGAAGAAGAATTTCTTAAAATGACGGAATGATGACCGACAAAACAAAACCTCTGTGCGGACAACTATCCGACACAGAGGTTTTGTTTTGCCTATTCGGCTTTGGCGGAGCCTAATATTAATACTAAGGACTCTGCGATAAGCCCTTGTTTATGTTTTTGAGAAAAAACTCAGGATCAAAGATAGAAATTAACACCGAAATACAGAATAGGAGCACAAATTATCATTCCGATGCTCATACCGAGAATGTTCCACTGAGGCTTGCTCTGGCCAAAATATGTACCGTCCCCCATATCAATATAAAGGCTGTCAAAATCATTGGGGTGATAAACGATGTTTACTGTGTTGCCCTCACGGAGCATTTCGGGATAATCCGCCTCAGAAAATCCTTTTTTGCTGCAGTAAAAGAGAATAGCCTTGTCCTCCATTCCCCATTTCACAATAAATCTTACCACAGGAGTAAGCATTCCCTCAGGCGTGGTAATGACATCCTTGACAGTTGCTTCCTTTTTTACCCCGTTTTTGATTATCCATTTTTTCAGGTTATCGCTGCCCGGTTTCCCGTTCATTGCAATAAATGCGGCAGTAAGCGCTATTCCAATAACTGCCATTACTATTGATATCAGCAAAATATAATCCATAACCTCTGCTCCCCCTCTTTGTACTCTCGGCTGTACTGCTTTACCTGTCCCATATTTTGACACTCTCCTTCTTATTTTATTATATTTTGGTGCGTGGAT
>CAMBJF010000041.1 GCA_945867875.1 uncultured Ruminococcus sp.
CCCAAAAAATACGGCTCGTTTGTTCTTATCAGGCTTTATTAGCCCTCAAAATCGCATAATTTATGAACGTAATCAACAATTTATAGTCATCTTGCACAATTTAGGGGTGCTGTTTTTCTTTGACACAAAGAAGAAATTACGGTATAATTACAAGTACATTCTGATTTGTAACCGTTTTGAAACCTTTTGAAATGATTTGAAGCGTTTCAAGGGCATACGGCGGCTGGTTTCAGAAGCTTGGTTAAACTTTCCGTATTATTCGGCAGGTTAAAAGGTGGTAATACAAAAAGCGACAGCGTTCGGTAAATTTGAAAAGCTGTCAGGGAGATTTTTTATGATAAGCAAATTTAAACAGATAGTTTCCGAAAAGCTCAGAGCTTCAGGAATAAGAGGCTGTATGGCAGCGGGTGCGGTCACAGCAGGTATTGCGGCGCTTGCAGTCATCGGCGGTATAAACAGTGATGATATTTCAACAGTAAGTCTTGAAACCGATGTTATCCCCGAGGAGACCTCGGCAAGCACAGAGGCAAAGGCTGAAAAATCCGTCAAGAGAACATATTCCCACGATATGGAATATCTCTCCGAGGAGGATATTGAGAGAATAGAAGCTGAGGTCAACAAGGCTGACGAGACTGAGACAGCTGTCGAGGTCGAGGAAACAGCACCTGTGGCTGATGAAGCTGCGGAGGTTTCCGAAGAAGCTCCCGAAGCTGTCTATGAAAGTTCCGAAGAGGAAGATGATGCAGAAGCAGAGACTTCCGATGAAGAGGTTTCCGACAGCGAAGCAGATGCGCAGGAAGCCGATGACACTGACGATGCAGCTCCCGAGGCAGAAGAAGAAAGCACAGACAGCGTTGCGGTTCGCAGCTCAGCGGCTGACGGCGATGATGACGGAAATGGTCTTTCCTCTGCTCTTGACCTTGAAGTGAATGATGAAGCGGCTGACAGCGAAGAGGCTGTTGCTGTAATGAGCGCAGAAGAGGAAGCTCCCATAGCTCTTATGGCTGCTCCCGATGATGCTGATGAAGCAGTTGAGGACGAAGACGGCATTCCCGAGGACATTACCCTTGATGATGAGGACTCAGCTCCCGAAGAGGACGCTGTATCGCTCCTTGATGTTCCTGAGTGGCTTTCTTTTGATGAAAACGGCGTTCCTACAGAGTATGTGAATGTTCTCACAGGAAATGCCTGCGCATATACCGCTGACCCCGATGCTCTTATGTCCACAGGCAAGGCTGTATTTCAGGGCTATGTTGCGGTTGACCCCGACATTATCCCCTACGGCTCCGAGCTTTACATAGTTGCCGAGGACGGCGAGGTGTATGGCTATGCCATTGCTGCCGATACAGGCTATTCCGTCCGCAAGGGACATATCATCGTTGACCTTTTTATGAATGAGTATGATGACTGCATTCAGTGGGGCAACAAGCCTGTTAATGTTTATGTGCTCAAGTGATAAATGAATTTATATTGCCCCTCTGCTTCGGCGAAGGGGCTTTTTGTGTTAGGTTTTTATTGCATTTCCCCGTTACAAAAAAATGACTGCTTTCGAGGATTGCTGCAAAACTATAAACCAAAACACCCGACCACTTTTACAGCGGTCGGGTGTTCGCATATATCCGTATTTATTATTCGGAGAACATTGCAGTGGAGAGGTATCTCTCGCCTGTGTCGGGGAGAAGAACTACGATAGTCTTGCCCTTGTTCTCGGGACGCTTTGCAAGCTGAATTGCTGCATAAAGTGCTGCGCCTGAGGAAATTCCTACGAGAACGCCCTCGCTCTTTGCAATTCTTCTGCCTGTCTCAAATGCGTCATCATTCTCAACGGGGATAATTTCGTCATATATCTTGGTATCGAGTGTATCGGGAACGAAGCCTGCGCCGATGCCCTGAATTTTGTGGGGGCCTGCTGTGCCCTTGGAAAGCACGGGAGAGGTTGCAGGCTCAACTGCTACTACCTTAACGTTGGGGTTCTTGGACTTTAAGTATCTGCCTGTACCTGTGATAGTTCCGCCTGTGCCTACGCCTGCAACGAAGATATCAACTGTTCCGTCGGTATCGTCCCAGATCTCAACACCTGTGGTTTTTTCGTGAGCGGCAGGGTTTGCGGGGTTGGAGAACTGAGAGGGGATAAAGCTGTTGGGAATTTCCTTTGCAAGCTCTTCAGCCTTTGCGATAGCGCCCTTCATACCCTTTGCGCCCTCGGTGAGTACCAGCTCTGCGCCGTATGCCTTCATAAGCTTTCTGCGCTCAACGCTCATTGTTTCGGGCATTGCGATGATAAGCTTATATCCCTTGGCTGCGGCTGCGGAAGCAAGACCGATGCCTGTGTTGCCGCTGGTGGGTTCGATAATGGTGCTGCCGGGCTTTAAAACGCCCTTTGCCTCAGCATCTTCAAGCATTGCCTTTGCGATTCTGTCCTTAACGCTTCCTGCGGGATTGAAATATTCGAGCTTTGCGTAAATTTTTGCTTCAAGCTTCTCCTCATTTTCGATATTTCCGAGTTCGAGGAGAGGAGTGTGGCCGATGAGGTCTGTGATCTTCTTATAAACTTTCATTTTTATTACCTTACCTTTCTGATGTTAAATATTAAATGTAGATATATCCTATCTGATTAATATGAATTATATCATATAAATCTCTGTTTGTCAAGGGGTTATAAAAATTTTTTTGAAATATTACAGCTTAAAGCCGTGGGGCATAAGCTCGCCGAGGGTGTGGGTGACGATATTTCCGTCAATGTCCCTGAGAATTATACGCATATCCTCATCGGAAAATTCGCTGAGAAACTGCCTGCATATGCCGCAGGGATAGGTAAGTCCCCCTCCCCCGTTGGCAATTGCAATGGCGGAAAATTTCACAGCCCCCTCGGAAACGGCTTTTACAGCGGCTGTTCTCTCTGCGCATATCCCTGCGCCGTAGGAGGAATTTTCCACGTTGCAGCCTGTGAACACCCGTCCGTCGGAGGTGAGGAGCGCTGCGCCCACCTTGAATTTTGAGTATGGTGCATAGGCATTACCGCAGGCTTTTTCTGCGGCGGTCATAAGTTCGCTGTCGGTCATTTTACGGCTCCTTTCGGGTGAAGTTTTCATATATGGTCTGACTGATTTATATATAATTTGCAGGTGACGGGAAACCCGTCGTGTATAAATCAGTCCGCAAAAAAGCCGCTTTCGCACAGGGCAGAAAGCGGCTTGCGTCTTATTTAAGCAGACTGTTGTGGACGTTGATTCTGTTGAGAGCACGCTTGAGCTTTAGCTCTGCAAGGTCAAAGTCACGCTGGCTTGCCTTGGCAGCAATTCTCTGCCTTGCGTTCTCCTCGGAACGTTTTGCCCATTCAATATCTATCTCGTCCGCCCATTCAACGGCGTCCGCAAAGATGTGCACCTTATTGCCGCCGACCTTGATAAGTCCTGCCGAAACTGCCGCAAGACGGTATTCACCATTATCCTGCATTACTTTCAAAGGACCCGAGGGAAGGCTTGCCACAAGGCTTGTGTGATTTGCGAGAATACCGATATCGCCCTCAGTCGTGCGGACGATTATCTGGGTGGTCTCCCCGTCAAAGAAGGTCTTTTCGGGGGTTATGACTGTGAGCTGAAACGGAGTTGCCATATTATGCGCCCTCCTTATCAGTTAGACTGCTTTGCTTTTTCAACAGCCTCGTCAATTGTTCCAACAAAGAGGAACGCTGACTCGGGAAGATCGTCGTGCATACCCTCGATGATCTCCTTGAAGCCTCTGATGGTCTCCTTGATGGGCACATATTTGCCCTTCATTCCCGTGAACTGCTCGGCTACGCTGAACGGCTGGGAGAGGAAACGCTGGATCTTTCTCGCTCTGGAAACGGTAAGCTTATCCTCATCGGAAAGCTCGTCCATACCCATGATTGCGATGATATCCTGAAGCTCAGTGTATCTCTGGAGAATGTTCTGCACGGCTCTTGCGACCTCATAGTGCTCCTGACCCACGATCTCGGGAGAGAGTATTCTTGATGTGGAATCAAGGGGGTCAACTGCGGGGTAGATACCCAGCGAGGAAATGGAACGGGAAAGAGTTGTGGTCGCATCAAGGTGTGCGAATGTAGTTGCAGGGGCGGGGTCTGTCAGGTCATCGGCAGGCACATATACAGCCTGTACAGATGTGATAGAGCCCTTGTTTGTAGATGTGATACGCTCCTGAAGAGCACCCATTTCGGTCGCCAGTGTAGGCTGATAGCCAACGGCGGAGGGCATACGTCCGAGAAGAGCGGAAACCTCTGAACCTGCCTGGGTGAAACGGAAGATATTGTCGATGAAGAGAAGAACGTCCTGTCCCTCAACGTCACGGAAATATTCAGCCATTGTAAGTCCCGAAAGACCTACTCTCATTCTTGCTCCGGGAGGCTCGTTCATCTGACCGTAAACGAGGACGGTCTTGTCAAGAACTCCCGATTCCTTCATTTCGTTGTAAAGGTCGTTGCCCTCACGGGTACGCTCGCCAACGCCTGTGAATACGGAGATACCGTTGTGCTGGTTAGCGATGTTGTTGATAAGCTCCTGGATAAGTACGGTCTTACCAACTCCCGCACCGCCGAAAAGTCCGATCTTACCGCCCTTAAGGTAGGGGCAGATAAGGTCGATTACCTTGATACCTGTTTCAAGTATCTCGTTTGATGCGGTCTGCTCCTCGTAGGAGGGAGGCTCACGGTGGATAGCCCATCTTTCCTGAGCCTCGGGAGCGGGCTTGTTGTCAACGGGCTCGCCAAGGAGGTTGAAGATGCGTCCGAGAGTCTGCTTGCCTACGGGAACGGTTATAGGTGAGCCTGTATCAACGGCGTCTGTGCCTCTTACGAGACCGTCGGTAGATGACATTGCGATGCATCTTACCACGTCATCACCGATGTGCTGAGCTACCTCGCACACCAGCTTCTTGCCGTTGAGCTCGATTTCGATTGCGTTGAGAAGATTCGGAAGTGAGTCCTTCTCGAAGCGGATATCAACGACCGCTCCGATGATCTGAACGACCTTTCCGACATTGTTCTGCGGCATTAAGTGATCACCTCGTTAATTTTAATTTATACGAGAAGTATATTTTACTGCCTGTATTATACATAAAGTAAAATTATACAAATGGTAATTACCGTAAGGGTCATTCCTCGGCGCTGCTTGCACCGCCGACGATCTCAGTAATTTCCTGAGTAATGGAAGCCTGTCTTGCACGGTTGTACATAAGGGAAAGGCTGCTTATCATTTCGGAAGCATTGTCCGACGCATTTTCCATAGCATTGCGGCGTGCAGCCTGCTCGGAAGCAAAGCTGTCAACGCAGGAACCGAATATCATTCCTGTGATGTATCTGGGAACGATGTGGTCGAAAACTGCACCAGCCGACGGCTCATAAATGGGGAGCGCCTTGCTCTTTTTCAGCTCGGTCTTGAACTCCACGGGAAGAAGCTGCTTGGAAACGGCTGTCTGAGTTATTGGGGAGACATATTCGGTGTAGAAAAGCTCCTCACGCTCATAAACGCCCTTGATGTAGGGGGCTACGATAGACTCCGCTATCTCCTCAGCCTCAACTATCTTGATGCTCTCGCATATGTTCTGATACTGAGCCATAAGGTTATAGCCACGCTTTTCGTAGTATTCTACAGCCTTTTTGCCGATAGGGAGGATATCCACCTTGTCGATGCCGCCAAGCTCGTCTATCCTTGCCTGAGCCAGCTTGAAGATGTTGTTGTTGAAGCCGCCCGCAAGACCTCTGTCGCCTGCGATGATGATAAGGAGCGATTTTCCCTCCCCTGATTTACGGGTGAAGGGGGAGAGAAATTTCGGATTTTCCGCCTCTATCTCGCACATTGTATCGTAAAGTGCATTGAAATAGGGACGGGCTTTGTCCGCCTTTTCCTTAGCCTTTCTCAGCTTGGAAGACGCAACCAGCTCCATTGCCTTGGTTATCTGCATAGTGGACTCAACGCTCTTTATACGGCGTTTGATGACCTTCATATTGCCTGAAGCCAATTTTATGCTCCTCCTTTAAGCGGTATTGTATCAGAGTGCTGCGGTGAATTTCTTAACAAACTCTTCGAGAGCGGACTTAAGAGCCTCCTCATTATCGGAGGTAAGGTCCTTTGTTTCTTTGATAGAGTCGATTATCTCAGGGTGACCGTTGTCAATGTAGTCGAAAAGCTCTGTCTGGAACTCGCCGATCTTCTCAACGGGAACGTCCTTAAGATAATTATGTGTAACAGCGTAAATGATAACTACCTGATTTTCAACCGCAATGGGAGAATTTCTGTCCTGCTTGAGGACTTCCACAACACGTTCACCCAAGGCAAGTCTTTCCTTGGTGTCCTTGTCAAGGTCTGAACCGAACTGAGAGAAGGACTGCAGCTCTCTGTACTGTGAATAAGTAAGCTTCAAGGAGCCGGAAACCTTCTTCATAGCCTTTATCTGAGCCGCACCGCCAACTCGTGAAACGGAGATACCGGGGTTAACGGCAGGTCTTACGCCCGAGTTGAAGAGGTCTGTCTCAAGGAATATCTGACCGTCCGTAATGGAGATAACGTTAGTGGGAATGTAAGCGGAAACGTCGCCCGCCTGAGTTTCGATAATGGGAAGAGCGGTGATAGAGCCTCCGCCGTAATCCTCATTCAGGCTGCACGCACGCTCAAGGAGACGTGAATGGAGATAGAAAACATCTCCGGGATAAGCCTCACGTCCGGGAGGTCTTTTAAGCAGCAGAGAAAGTGTACGATAAGCAACAGCGTGCTTTGAAAGATCGTCGTAAACGCAGAGAACGTCCTTGCCCTGCTTGAGGAAATACTCGCCCATAGCAACGCCCGTATAAGGAGCGATGTACTGCAGGGGAGCAAGCTCGGAAGCGGTAGCAGAAACTACGATAGTGTAGTCCATAGCCCCCGCCTTAGCCAGAGTTTCAACCACATTGGCAACGGTAGAACGCTTCTGACCGATAGCCACATAGATACAAATAACGCCCTTGTCCCTCTGGTTGATGATGGTGTCGAGAGCGATAGCGGTCTTACCCGTCTGTCTGTCGCCGATGATAAGCTCACGCTGACCTCTTCCGATGGGTATCATAGAGTCAATTGCCTTGATACCTGTCTGGAGGGGACGGCTTACTGATTTTCTTGTGATGATGCCGTAAGCGGGCTGCTCGATAGGCAGTCTGTCCTCGGCTGTGATAGGGCCCTTGCCGTCGATAGGCTGACCGAGTGCGTTAACGACTCTGCCCTTAAGCTCTTCGCCTACAGGTACAGAAACGACGCTTCCCGTTCTCTTGACGGTGTCGCCCTCTTTTATTGCGGAATCAGAACCAAGCATAACGGCTGCAACGAAATCCTGCTCCAGGTTCATTGCCATTGCGTAAATGCCGCCCTCAAACTCGAGGAGCTCGCCCGACATACAGTTATCGAGGCCGTGGATACGGGCAATACCGTCTCCCACAGTAACAACTGTGCCTGTGTCGGAAAGTTCGATCTTAGAGCTGAAATTCCTGATCTGTTCCTTGATTATTCCGGTAATTTCGTCCGGACGCAAATCCATCTGATTCACCCTTTCGTATCTTAGGATAAATACCCGTTAAACGGATACTGTTTCCCTGATCTGCTTGTGCATATTTTCAAGTCTTGTCTTTACAGAGCCGTCCATCATAGAGCCGCCCGAAGCAACGATCATTCCTCCGATAATGGAAGGATCGACCTTTTCCTTCAGGATAACGGTCTTGCCGTATTTCTTCCGGAGCTTTGCGATGAGCCTGTTCCTTGCGTCGTCCTTTAAGGGAACGGCGGTGGTGACTTCGGCTTCGGCAATGCCTGCGGCTTCATAATAGCCCTTTCTGAACTCCTGCGCTATGCCCGTAAGATATCCGACCCTTTTCTTTTCCGCAAGAACGCAGAGAAAGTTGTAGGAGACCTTGGATATCCTGCCGTCAAAGACCTTTTTTATAAGGTCTGTTTTTTCCGCATCGGTAACGGTGGGGGCGCAGAGTATTTCGGTAAGCTGAGGATTTGCGGAAAATATGCCGTCAAGAGCCTGAAGCTCTTCGTCCAGCTCCTTCATAGAGCCGTCCTCGGCAGCTATTTCAAACAAAGCCCTTGCATAGACATTTTCGACTGAGCCTGCCATACAGCTGACCACTCCTTTCCGTCTGCAAAATAGAAGAGACTGTGAGGTTTATTCGTCGTCCTCACCGATGCCGCCGATAAACTCGTCAATGAGACGTTCCTGCTCCTCGTCGGAAGCAACTTCTTTTCCGATGACCTTGCCTGCGATGTTCACAGCGATATCGGAGATCTCGTCCTTGATCTGGTTAACGGCACGCTTGCGTTCTCTCTCAATGTCAGCATTAGCCTTGGTAACGATACCCTGAGCCTCGTCCTTTGCCTTGGCAATGATCTCGTCGGAGCGCTGCTGAGCCTTTTTGGAGGCTGCCTTTACGATCTCGGCGGACTCGTCCTTTGCAAGAGCGAGCTTTTCGGTGTATTCGTTTTCCATATTCTTGGCATTTTTGAGAGCTTCGTCGGCGTCTTCATAGGTCTTGGAGACCTGTGACTTGCGCTCCTCAATTATCTTGTTAACGGGAGCGAAAAGGAAGTGCTTGAAAAGCAAAAACAGGATAAGGGTATTGAGCAGAACACCGATAATGGTGCTTGGCTCAATGCTGAAAAAATCAAAATTTAAATGCATTTGACCTGACCTCCGTCCTGTATGTGTAAAGCCTTATCAGCCCTCAAGGTGCTTGAGGAAGGGATTTACAAACAGGAGAATGATACCAACGAGAAGTCCGTAAATACCTGTGGACTCTGCAACGGCACAGCCGATGAACATTGTTGTTGTAGCAGAGGACTTTGCTTCGGGCTGTCTGCCGATGGTCTCGATGGCCTTGCCTACGGCGTAGCCTTCACCGATACCGGGGCCGATACCTGCGATAAGAGCAAGACCTGCGCCAATGCCCTGACCCATAAGTACGAGAGCCTTTGCCAGGAGAAGTGCCTGGGAGTCTGTCATATTCATAAAAAATACCTCCGATTAAAATTTTTCAGAATAAGCTTTTGGTCTGTCGCTATTATACTGTCTGTATAACTGCCATAGGATATACAAGGAGTTATTCTTCCTTGCCTGCGGCGTCTCCCACATACGCCATTGTCAGCATTATGAATACATAGGACTGGATAACGCCCGAGAAGAAGTCGAAGTAGATCGACAGCAGGGCGGGAACACCCACCTGGAATACGTGGAAGTAATTCAGAGCGTTCAGGTGCAGTGCCAGTGCGTTGTAGACAACGTTGCTGAGAACTGTCAGAAAAGCGTACACGATGGAGCTGATGATCATACCGCTGGAGATGTTTCCGAACATACGAAGAGCCATAGCCACAGGTGTTGCTATTTCACTGAGTATGTTGATAGGCGTGATGACCGCCACAGGTTCAGCAAAGCTCTTGAGGTATCCGCCTACGCCGTTAGACTTTATCTTGTAGAATGTGATGAGGATAAACGTGAGCAATGCCCAGGTACCTGTACAGTTGATATCCACCGTCATACTTCGGAAGCCCAGTACGCTGATGAGCGAGCCTGTAAGAGCAAAGGTGAAGATGGTCGCAATATACGGTGCAAGATGCATCATTTTTGAGCCCATATTCTCTTTGACCAGATTGTTGAAGAAGGTCACGAACCATTCCGCAAGAACCTGCTTTTTTGAGGTGGGAACAACTTTCAGATCGCTTGTCAGCCACTTGATGAGGATAAACAGGACTACGATGAGCAGCCAGCCTGTCACGACAGTTTCGGAAATGGAGAAAAGCTCCTCCGAGCCGTTGAGGATAGTGATCATTTTTCTCGGACCGACTACATCAACGTGAAGCTCGGTGTCGAAAAATCCTGCCGCAGCCGCCGTTTTAACAGCCGCTGCCAGAGCGGTTTCCATATTGCTTTACCCTCCTTTCCTTGAGTTTTTACACCTGCCTGATATGGCACTGCCCGAATAGAACAGCTTGGGATAAAGCAGGGGGATAAAAGTGCATACAGGGTTAAAGTATGCGCAGTTGAAGCCTGCTGCCAGAGCTGCGCCCATAATTGCAAGGCGTATAAGGTAGAAGCTGAACATATAGCGCTTAGCCGCCTTTGCAGAGCCTCTTTCCACGGCTCTTTCCGAGGAAAGACCGAGGATAATAAAGTTTGCGAGAGATGCGGCTGTCCCCAGCAGGAGACCTGCGGGTATCGTTATGTTCAGCCCGTAAAAGGGCAGTGCTGCGATAAATATGAGTAAATCTGCAAGCAGTATCTTGGGGAGCAGAAATTCAAGCTGTTCGTTTATCATTTTACTGAAAATCCTTATCTTCATAAGATGCGCCCGAAGCTCCTTTATTATACTTAACATTGTGGTATTTACAGATAATTATGCATAGTTTTATTATACCAAATTCGGAGAAAAAAGCAATATATTTCGGAAACTTTTGTCGGTTTGGAACGCAACATTATGCGAAATAACAACTTAACGCCAAATTTACACCGCTTAAAAAGGCAAACTGACGAAAATGCAGATCAAAGCGCATTGCCCCTTGACATTATCCGATTAATGTGATATCATATATAAGTATAATCGTCGGGGCGTAACTCAGTTTGGTAGAGTGCTTGCTTTGGGAGCAAGATGCCGCAGGTTCAAGTCCTGTCGCCCCGACCATAATGCGATGATGCTGCCCTTCGGGGCGGCATTTTTGTTTATACACACAAAACGTGCTTCCGTAAATATATTTCACGGAAGCACGTTTTTTATGTATTGTAATACTTATCGTAATTTACAAGCTCGTCAAGAAGCTTTGGTATCTTCTCGTCCATTTCCTCGTCAGTAAACTGGCAGGTTCCCACAGCTTTGTGTCCGCCGCCGCCGTATTTGAGCATAAGGCTGCCCACGTTAACGTTGGAGGTGCGGTTCAGAACGGAATATCCGCAGGCGCAGGAGCAGCCCTTGCCGCCTCTGCCGCTTACTATCCAAGCGGAGATGTTCTGCTCGGGGTAAAGGCTGTAGATAAGGAAGCGGTTGCCGCTGTAAATGGGGTCAACCCCTCTCAGGTCGGAGATGATAACGTCCTTTTCAACTCTGGTGTGCGCCTTGACCATTTCGATGAACTTTTCGTTCTGCTCGAAGTAAACCTCAATTCTCTCCTTCACATCGGGAAGATCGAGTATTTCCTCGGTGGTCATTGTGCGGCAGCAGTCGATGAGCTTTTCCATAAGCTGATAGTTGGAAATTGTGAAGTTTCTCCATCTTCCGAGACCTGTTCTCGGGTCCATAAGGAAGCCTATGAGAATCCAGCCCGTGGGGTGGAGTATCTCTTCCTTGGTGAGATGACCCGAATCCACCTTGTCAACGGCTTCCATCATCTCGTCATAGTGGGAAAATCTTGCCTTACCGCCGTAGTAATCGTAAATTATTCTTGCGCAGGAGGGGGTTATGCGGCTCTCACCCTTGTACTTGCCCTCAAGCTGATTTCTTTCGTGCTCACTGGAATGGTGGTCGAACCACAGACCGCAGCCCTCAACAAAGGGCACATTTGCCAGGCAGTCATTTTCGGTTATCTCGACAAGACCGTCCTGAAGGTCCTTGGGGTGGGCGAATTTCCAGGAATCTATGATACCTGCGTCCTTGAGCAGTGCTCCGCAGGCAAGACTGTCAAAATCCGAACGTGTTACAAGACGCATTATTCTTACAGCTCCTTTTATGTGATGATGCTGAATTTATTATATCATATCACAAAAAAGTTTGCAATAGTAATTTGCTGTTTTTACATATTGACTATAAATATGACTTGAATTTTGACGGATTGATTAAAAAATAAAAACCCCGCACATTTTACTGTGCAGGGTCATATATTTTATATTACTTGCCCGAATTTTCCAGAGAAGCTCTGATGAAATCCGCAAAAAGCTTGTGGGGCTTGTTGGGACGGGACTTGAACTCGGGGTGGAACTGAACGCCCACGAACCAAGGGTGATCGGGAACTTCAACGATCTCCACAAGTCTCTCATCGGGGGAGATTCCCGCGATCCTGAGACCGTGCTCAATGAGCTGGGAGCGGAATGCGTTGTTGAATTCCCAGCGGTGACGGTGACGCTCGTAAATAAGCTCGTCGCCGTAAACTCTGCGGCAGATGCTGCCCTCAGCAAGCTTGCAGGGGTAAAGACCAAGTCTCATTGTGCCGCCCTTTTCGGTAACGTTCTTCTGGTCTTCCATAATGTCGATAACGGGGTATGGGGTCTCGCCGAACTCGGTGGAATTTGCACCCGAAAGACCGAGAACGTTTCTTGCGTACTCGATAACGGACATCTGCATACCGAGACAAATGCCGAACATAGGCTTCTTGTTCTCTCTTGCATAGCGGATAGACTCGATCATTCCCTCAATGCCTCTGTCTCCGAAGCCGCCGGGAACGATTATGCCGTCGCACTCTGAAAGCATTTCGGCGGCATTTTTCTCGGTGATCTCCTCGGAGTTTATCCAGCGGATATCAACCTCCGCATCATTAACGATACCGCCGTGACGGAGCGCTTCTGCAACGGAAAGGTATGCATCGTGGAGCATAACGTACTTTCCGACGAGACCAATAACAACCTTTCTGTGAGCAGCCTTGGTGCGGTTGACCATCTGAGTCCACTCGGTGAGGTCGGGCTTTCTGTTTTCGATTCCGAGGTGATAGCATACGGAATTTGCAAGTCCCTCATTTTCAAGCCACAGAGGAACTTCATAAAGGGAGGGAGCGGTCAGGTTTTGGATAACGTCCTGAGGGCGTACATTACAGAACATTGCCATTTTGTGGCGCATATCCTCGGGAATTTCCTTTTCGCTTCTGCAAACAAGGATATTGGGCTGAATGCCGACGGAAAGGAGCTCCTTGGTGGAGTGCTGAGTGGGCTTGGACTTGAGTTCCTCAGAGCCTGTGATATAGGGAACGAGAGTTACGTGGATATAGATAGCGTTCTCTCTGCCCACCTCTGCGCCAACCTGTCTGATAGCCTCGAGGAAGGGGGTGGACTCGATATCGCCCACAGTACCGCCTATCTCGGTGATAACGATGTCGGTGTTGCTTTCCTTGCCTACGCGATATACCTTGTCCTTGATCTCGTTTGTGATGTGGGGGATGACCTGAACGGTGCCGCCCAGATAATCTCCTCTTCTTTCCTTATTGAGAACGGTCCAGTAGACCTTTCCTGTGGTTATATTGGAATTGACGGTAAGGTTCTCGTCAACGAATCTTTCATAATGTCCAAGGTCGAGGTCGGTCTCGGTTCCGTCATCGGTAACGAAAACCTCGCCGTGCTGATATGGTGACATTGTTCCGGGATCCACGTTTATATAAGGATCGAATTTCTGGAGGGTGACTTTATATCCCCGCTGCTTTAAGAGACGTCCGAGTGACGCCGCTGTGATGCCCTTTCCAAGTCCCGAGACCACGCCGCCTGTGACGAAGATGTATTTTGTAGGCATTATTTTCTCCTCCCATAAAAAATATATAGTATTGTTCAGCTAAATAAACATATCGTTTCTAATTATAGCATTTATCTTTTGAAAAAGCAAGATGTTTTGATTAACTTTATATATTTTATGGGGAAATAAAGGGAAATGAGGGAGAAAAGCAAAGAATAGGTGATTTATATGTGAAATATGCATATGAGATAGGGCTAAAAAATAGATTTGTATGTCGAAATTTAACAAACTGAAATTTTTTTTGAAAAAGCCCTTGACTTTTACCGCTATACGTGATAGAATAAACAAGTCGGTTGAGGACAGCGGCTAAAACGAAGCGGTCCGAAGCCACGAAGCAGCCCTGAAATATCGGGTATGATTTGGGAGCATAGCTCAGCTGGGAGAGCATCTGCCTTACAAGCAGAGGGTCATAGGTTCGAGCCCTATTGTTCCCACCACATGGCCTGGTAGTTCAGCTGGTTAGAACGCCGCCCTGTCACGGCGGAGGTCGTGGGTTCGAGTCCCATCCAGGTCGCCATAAAAACTTCTTTGAAGTTTTCCTTAAAAAGGTTTGCCTCTGTAGCTCAGTCGGTAGAGCAGGGGACTGAAAATCCCCGTGTCGATGGTTCGATTCCGTCCGGAGGCACCATATATGCGGATTTAGCTCATCTGGTAGAGCGCCACCTTGCCAAGGTGGAGGTAGCGA
>CAMBJF010000042.1 GCA_945867875.1 uncultured Ruminococcus sp.
CCATATATTTCCCGTAAAATCAATAACTTTTTTATTAATTCCCATAAACAACGTACACCGAAAAAAAGGAGAAGCCAAAGCCTCTCCCCTTTTTCAAATATTATTCAAATCTGTAAGCCTTTACGCCGTGGAACGGAACTGTTATATCCGCAATCTTGTCAAAAACAGCCCTTTCTCCGCTCCAAAGCTCGGTGCAGTCAAGCTTGTCGGCTGCTTCAAGGTCTGCAAGGTCAAGCTTTACAGTGCCGTCACACTCCCCTGCATTGAACAGCGCAAAATATCCGCCGCCCTCGGCATTTGCGGCAGTCCAAAGGATATATTCGCTGCCGTTTATCTCACGTCTCCATACCTGATGGGAATGGCGGGCGTTTTTGTGCATTTTAAGTATCTCCTCATTGGTGAGCAGGCTCATTGTGAACTTGTCAAAGCCTGTCATCTCGCCGCCTATCATAAGGGGCGAGCGGAAAATGCTCCAGAGGGTGAGCATCGTTATCTGCTCGTTTTCGGTGAATTTGGTGCGGTTTGCGGCATCATAATCCTGAAGTATAGGGCCTATGGGCAGCATATCCGCATCGGGCCAGTGACCCGCTCCCGAATGTGTGCACCACTTTTCCGCACGCTCGAACATTGCGTAAAGCAGCTCCCACTTGTCCCAGAAATCGTCGGTGATGCGCCACATATCCGATACCTGCTTGTAAAGCTCAGCCTTTTCGAGAAGTGCCGCTCCGGGTGAAAGGCTCAGGACCATATCCCGTCCGCAGCTTCTGAGGGACTCACTCAGCATTACAAGCTCCGCTTCCTCATGTGGCAGCTCTCTTGCGATATCGTCGCACTTGATGAAGTCCACGCCCCATGAAGCGTACAGCTCGAAAATGCTGTCATAGTAAGCCCTTGCACCATCTTTGTCGGGGTCAACGCCGTACATATCCGTGTTCCAAGCGCAGATGCTTGCGGTCTTGGCAATTTCACGGGCAGTCCTGTCAGTGCCCTTTATCTTGGTGTTGCGGTGAACTGCCTGACGGGGAATGCCTCTCATAATGTGTATGCCGAATTTGAGACCGAGGGAGTGGACATACTCCGCAAGAGGTGCAAAGCCCTTACCCCCTGCCGATGAGGGGAAACGGTTCTCCGCAGGGATAAGGCGGGAATATTCGTCCATACAAAGCTCGGTGAATGGGTCATACTCGTGGCTCTTGGCGTTGGGAGCACTCCACTGAATGTCCACAACAACGTATTCCCAGCCGTACTGTTTGAGATTTTTTGCCATAAATTCGGCGTTCTTTCTTACAATATCCTCGGTAACAGCTGCGCCGTAGCAGTCCCAGCTGTTCCAGCCCATAGGTGATGTTTTTGTCATTTTATTCTTCCTTTCATCGGAAATATTATAAGCTTATTATACATAAAAAATTGCTTCGGGTCAATCCTTATAACTGATATCGAATGAAGAAAATTCGGACTTGCCATTTATAGCATACATTCCGAGGATAACTCCCGTAAAGCCGCCTGATACCTCGCTTGAAAGGTACTTAGCCTGTCCGCAGCCGAGATGAGTTTCGTTTCCATTTTCAGAAACATAGAAATTATAGAACATACTGTCGGAGCGGATAATGAGCTTTGCGCTGCCCGAAGAGAGAGGCACGGCGGTCCGGATATGCTTTATTCCGCCGATGTTCAGCTTCAGAACCGCTTCAAAGCCGCTGTCGGTCTTTCTTACGGCAACGTCATAATGCTCGTTCTCGCAGGAATAAACGGTAACTCCGCCCTCGCCCTCGGAAACGGTAATATCCGCAGTCAGCTCAGCGTCAAAATCACGCTGGCGGATACCAACAAATGTGGGTGAATCCACATCTTCAAGGGTGATGTCCGTGCCTGTGAGGACGACATTATCTCCCGAAAAATCGTAATTTTCCATATGAGGGTGACGTAAAAAGCAGCGGCTTACATTGCCCTTGATGTCGGAAAGGGTGTAATGAGTGAGCTTCTTCTGGGCAAAATCACCCTTGATGTCATACTCAAAGTCGCAGGTGCCGTCCTTGCCCGCATAAAGCCAGCCGTCATTGTCAAAGCCTGCGGGAATGAGGAACACCTCTCTTCCAAGGTGATGATAGGGCATCCACATATGAATCTGCCTGAAACCAAGGCAGAGAATGTGCCAGTCACCGTTTTTATCTCGGATAAGGTCGCCGTGACCTATGCCCTGAATGATAAAGGGTGCCTTGTTTCGGTTGGTGATAACTGGGTTGTGGGGGCAGCTCTCAAACACGCCCCAAGGAGAATCGCTGCGTGCGCAGGTTATCATATGACCGTACTCCGTGCCGCCCTCAGCTGCCATAAGATAGTATGTGCCGTTTATTTTGTACATATGGGGGCTTTCCAGATATCTTCCGCCCGAGCCCTGCCAGATGCATTTTGTGGGGGTGAGCTTCTTTCCCGTGGCTATCTCAATTTCACACTGACATACGCCACTCTTGCCGTATTCATCTGTGCCGTTGCTGATGAAATATGCCTTGCCGTCATCATCAAAAAGCAGCGAGGGGTCGATTCCGCCCTGATCTACGGAAACGGGGTCAGACCATTCACCGTGGATATCGTCGGTATAAACATAGAAATTCTCGTGGGTGGTGTCGTTGGTGGTGACCATATAAAACCTGCCCTTATTGCAGCGGATAGTGGGTGCAAAAACGCCGCCTGAGCTATTCACCTTTTCAAGCATAACCTGAGTTTTGCGGGTTAGGACGTGACCTATCTGAGTCCAGTTCACAAGGTCGTCGCTCTCAAAAAGGGGCACTCCCGGGTAATACTGAAAGGAGCTGCACACCATATAATATTTTCCATTGTATTCACACACGGAGGGGTCGGGGTAAAAGCCTTTAACAATTGGGTTCGTGTATTTCATTTTCATTCTCCTTTGAAAAATTTTTTTATGATTAATGCCGCAAAAAGCGCACATACTATTTCCAAATCAAAACCGAAAGGAATGGGTATGGATATGTATTCATCAAGGCTTATTGCGGATATCAGAGGCAGAGAAATTCTTGATTCGAGAGGAAATCCCACCGTTGAAGCGGAGGTTCTCCTCTGTGACGGTTCAGTGGGCTTCGGACGTGCTCCCAGCGGCGCAAGCACGGGTATGTTCGAGGCGCTGGAGCTTCGTGACGGGGGCAAAAGGTATATGGGAAAGGGTGTTTTAAAAGCTGTTGAAAGCGTGAACACCATTATCAGGCAGGGACTTTCGGGTATGGACGCAGGCGACACCCGCCGCATCGACAGGAGACTTATTGAGCTTGACGGCACGAGAGACAAATCAAATCTCGGTGCGAATGCCATTCTCGCCGCAAGCCTTGCCTGTGCGGACGCTGCGGCAAAGAGCTATGATATGCCCCTTTTCAGATTTTTAGGCGGTGCAAATGCCGCAAAGCTCCCCGTTCCTATGATGAACATTTTAAACGGCGGCGCTCACGCAGGAAACAATCTTGACATTCAGGAATTTATGATATTCCCAAAGGGCGCTTCCTGCTTTGCGGAGGGGCTCAGAATGTGTTCCGAGGTGTTCCATAATCTTGCCGCCATTTTAAAGGAAAAGGGGCTGAACACTGCCGTTGGCGATGAGGGCGGCTTTGCTCCCGAGCTTGAATCCGAGGGTCAGGCTCTGGAGCTTATCCTTGAAGCCGTGGAAAGGGCTGGATATACGGCGGGAAAGGATTTTCTTATCTCCCTTGATGCCGCCGCCAGCGAATGGAAAGGCGACAACGGCGAATATTTTATGCCCAAGAAAAAGGTCTCCCGAACCGCAGATCAGCTTATTTCCGAGTGGGAGGAAATATGCTCGAAATATCCCATTTTCTCCATTGAGGACCCTCTTGATGAGGAAGACTGGAGCGGCTGGGAGCGTCTCACCGAAAAGCTTGGAAAGAAAACTCTCCTTGTGGGCGATGACCTGTTCGTCACCAACACGGAGCGTCTCGCAAAGGGCATTGAGCGTCACTGCGGCAATGCTATCCTTATAAAGCTCAACCAGATAGGAACGCTCACCGAAACTCTTGATGCCGTCCGAATGGCGCGGGAGAACGGCTATGATGCGATAATCTCCCACCGAAGCGGCGAGACCGAGGATTCTTTCATTGCCGACCTGTCCGTTGCCCTGAACACGGGGCTTATCAAAACGGGCGCACCCTCCCGTGGAGAGCGTACCGCAAAATACAACCGCCTGCTCAGAATCGAAGAGCTTATCGGCAGATAATTTCACAAAATGTCCTGTCTTAAAAGGCAGGGCATTTTTTATGAGCTTTCCTTTTCTTCAAGCCTCCAGGGAATGACCTCGGACACTGCCGCCCTGCCGCCAAGTATATCCATAAGCTTTTTGGCGGCGGTCTCACCTAAATTCACGCCGCAGGAAAGTGAGGTTATCTTCACGGGGGATATTTCGCTGAGACTGCTGTTGTCAAAGCTCACCACCGCAATGTCACGTGGAACGCTTTTTCCGCAGGCGGTCAGGTATTTTATAAGATTAAAGGCAATTTCGTCATTGTAGCACACCACCGCTGTTGCGTCACCGATGGAGGAAAGCAGGTCTGAGCCCTCAAATATCTTTTCCTTGGTCTCGGTGGTGTACCATATCGTTTTACTGTCGGAAATGTAGATATTATGGTCAAACATTGCGGAGATATAGCCCGAATAGCGCTGATGCCCCTGAATGTCGTCCGCCTTGAAAACGGCGGCAATGCTCTTGTGACCCTTGGCAAGAAGATACGAGGTCAGGTCATACCCGCCCCTGCGGTTGTCGGCGCTGATGCATAAGGCTCCGTCAAGCTCCTTGTAGCAGCTGTTGAAGAAAACTATGGGTATCTTCATATCGCTTATCTTTTTGTAAAGGTCGGTATTGGGGTTGGGAAAAGCGGTCTTTGTGCCCTCAACGAGTATCCCCGCAACAGGCTCCCTGATAATGTCCTCCAGTATTTTCCGCTCGGTGCATATGCGGTTGCCCGTGGCGGAAAGAACGGCGGAAAAATGCTTTTTCGCAAGGACTTCCACTGCGCCGCCAAGCTGGACGGGGAAGATGTAATCATCTATATATGTGGCGATGACAGCCACCTTTCCGCTGTCTGCGGCAGGATTTTTCATCGTCACCACCGAGCCGCAGCCCTGCTTTTTCTCGATAAGCCCCTTTTCTTCAAGTATGGACAGAGCTTTTCTCACGGTCTGCCTGCTCACACCATAAAGCTTGGTGAGCTGTTCCTCGGTGGGGAGAAGAGTTCCGTCGGGGTAAAAATGAGTTTCGATATCCTTTGAAAGTGCATTTGCCACAAATTCGTATTTCTTCAAGCTTTCACCTCCGATTAAATACAAATTCTCTGATAATTATAATACAACTTTAAGACCAATTTGTCAAGCAATATTACTGTTTATAAGGCGTATCATATGCATAATTGTATATATTTGCTAAATTTGTGCTTGCATCAATGTGCGATTTGTGGGTTGAAATTATATTGTTACTGTGATAGAATAATATCAGACAACAGCATTACAGCATTTGTGTCATTTTTATAATTTGTATCATTTAATTGGAAAGGAACGGTATTTTGATGAACAGGATATATTTTATCACAGGCAGTCAGGACCTTTACGGCGAGGAAACATTAAAGCAGGCGGCAGCTGACAGCCGTGAAATGGCGGCATTTTTGAGCGATAAGCTGAGTGACATTGCGGAAGTTGTATTTGAGCCCGTTGTCACCACTGCGGCAGAAGCGGAAGATGTATGCGTAAAGGCATCTTCCGACAAGGAATGCATCGGCGTTATTATGTGGATGCACACATTCTCCCCCGCAAAAATGTGGATTAGAGCCCTCAAATCCCTGAAAAAGCCAATGCTCCACCTCCACACCCAGTTCAATGAAAAGCTCCCCTATGACACTATTGATATGGACTTTATGAACCTGAACCAGTCCGCTCACGGCGACAGGGAATTTGGCTTTATCTGCACAAGGCTTGGCATAAAGCGTGAGGTCGTTGTGGGATATTATAAGCACGATGACGTTATCGAAAAGCTCCGCAGCTTTGCCCACGCTGCCGCCGCCGTAAATTTCGGCAGGACAATGAAGGTAGCAATGCTCGGCAACAATATGCGTGATGTTGCGGTGACTGACGGCGACAGAGTTGAGAGCGAAATTCGCTACGGCTGGAACGTGAATTATTACGGTATCGGCGATATCGCTGACATTATAAATGATATCACCGAAGAGGAAATCGACGCAAAGCTCAGTGAATACAACGAAAAATACACAATGGCAACTGACAATATCGCTTCCGTAAGGGAGCAGGCGAAATATGAGGCCGCTCTTGAAAAATTCATTGCCCGTGAAAATATCGGCGCATTTACAGACACATTCCAGGACCTTCACGGTTTAAGACAGCTCCCCGGAATTGCGGCGCAGAACCTTATGGCAAAGGGCATCGGCTTCGGTCCCGAGGGCGATTACAAGACCGCCGCTCTTGGCGCAGTCCTCTTCAAAATGGCTGAGGGCAGAAAGGGCGCAACAGGCTTTATGGAGGACTACACATATGACCTGACAAGCGGCAGTGAGCTGGAGCTTGCGGCACATATGCTTGAGGTTTCCCCCGTATTTGCCAAAGCAAAGCCCGAAATTCAGGTGCACCCTCTCGGCATCGGCGGCAAGGAAGACCCTGCAAGACTCGTATTTGACGGAATAAGCGGCGAGGGAATCGCAGTTTCTATGATAGACCTTGGCGACCGTTTCCGCCTTGTGTGTGCAGACATCACCCTTGTAAAGCAGCCCGAACCTATGCCCAAGCTCCCCGTTGCACGGCTTATGTGGAAATTAAAGCCCGACTTTGCAACAGGCGCAGCGGCGTGGATATACGCAGGCGGCGCACATCACGCTGTTGTGTCCACAGCTCTTACCAAGGAAGATATCCGTCTTTTTGCAAAAATGACCGACACGGAGCTTGTGATAATCGATGACAAGACCGATATAAACACTTTTGAACAGCAGCTTGCAATGCTCGACGCAACAGCAAGACTTAAGAGGTGAAAATGATGACGGTACAGGAAAAAATTCAGAATAACAAGACCTATTTGGGCATAGAGTTTGGTTCAACAAGAATAAAAGCCGTGCTCATCGACGACACCTTTGCCCCCATAGCTTCGGGCAGTCATCAGTGGGAAAACCGCTTTGAAAACGGCGTGTGGACATACTCGGAAGATGATATCATAGGCGGTCTCAGGGACTGCTATACCGACCTTATAAGGGATATCAGCGAAAAATACGGCGTTGTTCCCAAGTCCTACGGCGCAATGGGCATTTCGGGAATGATGCACGGATATATGGCATTTGACGAAAACGACAAGCTCCTTGTTCCTTTCAGGACCTGGCGAAACACTATGACCGAGCAGGCAGCCGCAGAGCTTTCCGAGCTTTTCGGCTTCAACATTCCCCAGCGCTGGAGCATTGCTCATCTTTATCAGGCAATTTTAAACAAGGAAGAACACGTTTCCAAAATTGCCCACATAAACACCCTTGCGGGATATATCCATTATCTCCTTTCGGGAAAGCGCACTGTGGGCGTTGGCGAGGCTTCGGGAATTTTTCCTATCGAAAACGGTACATACAACGAAAGCTACATTGAAAAGCTTATACCTCTGCTTAAATCAAAGGGCTTTGCGGGAGATATCAGAGATATCCTTCCCGCAGTTCTCAGCGCAGGAGAGGGCGACGCAGTGCTCACCGAAAAGGGCGCAAAGCTCCTTGACCCCACAGGCACACTTGAAGCGGGCGTGAAGCTCTGTCCTCCCGAGGGCGATGCGGGAACGGGAATGGTGGCAACAAACAGCGTTCTCCCGGGTACGGGAAATGTTTCCGCAGGCACATCTATTTTCTCGATGCTCGTTCTCTCAAAGCCCCTTTCGGGCTATTATCCCGAGATAGATGTTGTGACCACTCCCGACGGCTCTCCCGTTGCAATGGTACACTGCAACAACTGCTGCTCGGAGCTTGATGCGTGGGTGAATATGTTCGGTGAATTTGCGGCTCTTTGCGGCAATTCTATGGATAGATCAAGCCTTTATGAGCTGCTTTACAAGAATGCTTTGAATGGCGACCCCGACTGTGGCGGAACAGTGGCATACAACTTCCTTTCGGGCGAGCCTGTTGCAGGCGCCGAAAACGGCAGACCTATGTATTTCAGAACCCCGGGTGGAAATTTCAGCCTTGCAAATTTCTTCCGTGCCCAGCTTTATTCCTCAATGGCAGCGCTGAAAATGGGAATGGATATTCTCTTTGAAAATGAAAATGTGACGGCCGACAAGATAACGGGACACGGCGGACTTTTCAAGGTAAAGGGCGCTGCACAGCAGTTTCTTGCGGACGGTCTCGGAAGTGCGGTATCGGTAATGAATACCGCAGGTGAGGGCGGTGCGTGGGGTATGGCGATTCTTGCCGCATATGCCGCTGTTGGCAATGGCAAAGCGCTTCCCGAGTTCCTTGAAAAGGAAGTTTTCTCATCAATGGAGGTTTATACCGTAAGCCCCGATGAAAATGGTGCGGCGGGCTTTGCGGCATTCCTCGAAAATTACAAAAAGGGGCTTGCGGCTGAATATGCTGCGGCGAAATAATGTGAAAAGGTGGCATTAAAATGCTTGAAAAATTAAAGCAGGAGGTACTGGAGGCAAATCTCTTACTTCCCAAATACGGACTTATAACCTTCACCTGGGGCAATGTTTCGGGCATCGACAGGGAAAGCGGAATGATAGTCATAAAGCCCTCGGGCGTTCCCTATGACGGTATGACTGCCGATGATATGGTGGTCGTTGAGCTTGCAACGGGCAAGGTGGCAGAGGGAAAATGGAAGCCCTCCAGCGACACTCCCACACATCTTGAGCTGTACAGAGCATTTCCCGAGCTTGGCGGCGTTGTCCACACTCACAGCCGCTGGGCAACCTCATTTGCTCAGGCGGGAATGGGCATTATTCCCATGGGCACAACTCAGGGCGACTATTTTTACGGCGAGATACCCTGCACAAGGGCAATGACCCCCGAAGAAATTGCAGGAGAATACGAAAAGGAAACGGGCACAGTAATCATTGAGACCTTCAAGGGCATTGACCCTATGACTATCCCTGCTGTTCTCGTAAAGAGCCACGGTCCATTCACCTGGGGCAAGGACGCTCACGAGGCTGTGCACAATGCTGTTGTCCTTGAAGAGGTTGCGTTTATGAATTACCACGCAATGTCGATGAACCCCTCTGCGGGACGTATGCAGCAGGAGCTTCTTGACAAGCATTACCTCAGAAAGCACGGAAAGAATGCTTATTACGGTCAGGGCTGATATTACACAAAACCACCCGCAGGTATTGCCTGCGGGTGGTTCATTTTCACCCATTCAACCAAACATTTAGCAGTAATAGATAAAACTATCCATTAAAAATTTACTTTTTCTATTAAAATGCCGCTTGCAGAAAAGCTCGGATTATGAGATAATATAAATAAGTATTATTTATACACAAGAAAGAAATGAGGTATTGCCAATGTCCCACCAGACAGTTATCGTTCTCGACTTCGGCGGTCAGTATAACCAGCTTATCGCAAGACGTGTGCGTGAATGCGGCGTTTACTGTGAGGTCAAGTCCTACAAGACCCCTATTGAAGAGATAAAGGCTGCAAAGCCTGCGGGAATCATCTTCACAGGCGGACCGAACAGCGTTTATCTTGAAACTTCCCCCCGCATCGGCAAGGAAATTTTTGACCTTGGCGTGCCTGTTCTCGGCATCTGCTACGGCTGCCAGCTTATGGCATATCTTCTCGGCGGCGAGGTTTCCACCTGCATCAACTCGGAATACGGCAAGACCGAAACCATATATGACAAGTCAAGCCTTCTCTTCGGCAGCATTTCCGATATGCCCGAAAAGGCTGTTTCCTGGATGAGCCACACGGACTATGTTTCCAAGGTGCCCGAGGGCTTTACAATTACCGCACATACCGATAACTGCCCCGCAGCGGCTATGGAGAACAAGGAAAAGAAGCTTTATGCCGTTCAGTTCCACCCTGAGGTAAATCACACCGAATACGGCATCAAGATGATAGACAGCTTCCTCAAAAATGTCTGCGGCTGCACAGGCGACTGGACAATGAGCAATTACGCTAAAACTGCTATCAATGATATCCGTGCAAAGGTTGGAGACGGAAAAGTCCTCCTCGCTCTTTCTGGCGGCGTTGACAGCTCCGTTGCCGCAGCACTTCTCGCAAAGGCTGTAGGCAGTCAGCTCACCTGTATTTTCGTTGACCACGGCTTTATGAGAAAGAACGAGGGCGACGAGGTCGAGGCTGCATTTGCAGACTGGGGCATCAACTTTATCAGAGTAAATGCCAAGGAACAGTTTATGTCCAAGCTCAGAGGCGTTTCCGACCCTGAGACCAAGAGAAAGACTATCGGCGAAGAGTTTATCCGTGTATTTGAGCGTGAAGCCAAGAAGATCGGCACTGTTGACTATCTCGTTCAGGGCACTATCTATCCCGACGTTATCGAAAGCGGCGCAGGCGATGCCGCAGTTATCAAGTCCCACCACAATGTAGGCGGTCTCCCTGACTATGTTGATTTCAAGGAAATCATCGAGCCTCTTAGACTTCTTTTCAAGGACGAAGTAAGAGCACTTGGACGTGAGCTTGGTCTTTCCAATGTTCTCGTTGACCGCCAGCCATTCCCCGGTCCCGGTCTTGCTATCAGAATCATCGGTGAGATAACTGATGACAAGCTTGAAATTCTCCGTGACGCTGATTTCATCTTCCGTGAGGAAATTGCAAAGGCAGGTCTTGACAAATCTATCAACCAGTATTTCGCTGTTCTCACCAACAACCGCTCCGTAGGCGTTATGGGTGACGGCAGAACCTATGATTATACTCTCGCTCTGAGAGCCGTTGAGACCTCCGACTTTATGACCGCCGAGTTCTCACGCATTCCCTATGATGTCCTTGCCACCGCTTCCAACAGAATTGTTAACGAGGTCAAGAGCATCAACAGAGTTGTGTATGACATCACCACTAAGCCTCCTGCTACTATTGAGTGGGAGTAATAAAACTGTATAAAAATCAAGCTCCTGCCAAAATTTATCGGCAGGAGCTTTTTTCATTGCCGTACACAAACAAAACCTCCCCCAAAACCAAAACAAGGCTTTGAGGGAGATTTCACACAGGGAGATGGCGGACAAGGTTTCAGGGAAAAAGCCCTGCCCGCCTGTGAGTATATCGCATACGTAACGTATGCGGCAGAAAAAAGAAGTAGGCAAATGAAGTACACAAAAACAAACAGCGCACCCATAAAATGGCTGCGCTGCCGTCAATGTTATTAAACTCTGAACATAAGATCGCCGTATGTGGGGAAGGGCCAGATGCACTCGGGAGTGATAGTCTCGAGCTCGTCTGCAACGGCTCTCAGGCTCTGCATTGCGCTGAATACGGAGTTTCTGTAGTATCTTGCGGTAGCCTCTGCATCACCTGCATCGCCTGCACCGATAAGCTTGCTGTCGAGGTCGTCGATAGCATCGGAAATTCCTGCGTTGAGAGCGGATACCTTGTCAGCCATCTTCTTCTCCAGGTCAGCGGATACACCTGCGGACTTCTTGGAGTTTACGCTGTCGCAAAGCTCCTTGGCAAATTCAAGACCTGCGGGCAGGATCTGCTTCTTAGCCATATCAAGCATAGTAAGAGCCTCGATGTTGATGACCTTGGAGTAGTTCTCGAGAATGATCTCGGTTCTGGATTCAAGCTCTGTTCTGGTATATACCTTGAACATCTCGAACATCTTGACGTTCTTCTCATCAGTGTAATGAGGAACTGCATCAACAGTGGAAACATAGTTGGGAAGTCCTCTTCTTGCAGCTTCCTCTACCCAGCTTGCATCATAGCCGTTGCCGTTGAAGATGATTCTCTTGTGCTTCTTGATAGTCTCAACGAGGAGCTTGTTGAGCTCTGCGGAGAAGTCGGAAGCACCCTCCAGTCTGTCGGCAAATTCCTTCAGGGAGTTTGCAACGATAGTGTTCAGTATGCAGTTTGTGCAGGCAATGGTCTCGGAAGAGCCAAGGCTTCTGAACTCAAACTTGTTGCCTGTAAATGCGAAAGGAGAGGTTCTGTTGCGGTCTGTAGTATCCTTGGGGAAGTTGGGGAGAGCCTCAACGCCGATAACGAACTCTTCGTTTGCATCGGTCTTTATCATTTCGCCTGTCTCAAGGGCATCGAGTATCTGCTGAAGCTCGGAGCCTACGAAAATGGACATAATTGCGGGAGGTGCTTCGTTTGCGCCCAGACGGTGGTCATTGCCTGCGGAAGCTACGGAAAGTCTCAGCAGGTCTGCATTTTCGTCAACTGCCTTGATGATAGCTGCAAGGAATGTAAGGAACTGGATATTGTCCTTAGGATTCTTGCCGGGGTCAAGCAGATTCTGACCGTCGTTTGTGGAAATGGACCAGTTGTTGTGCTTGCCTGAACCGTTAACGCCTGCGAAAGGCTTCTCGTGGAGGAGGCATACAAGACCGTGCTTAAGAGCGACCTTCTTCATTATCTCCATTGTAAGAGCATTCTGGTCAGCAGCAACATTTGATGTTGTAAAGATAGGAGCCATTTCGTGCTGTGCGGGAGCAACCTCGTTATGCTCGGTCTTGGAGTAAATTCCAAGCTTCCAGAGCTCTTCATCAAGGTCAGTCATATAATCATGAACTCTTTCCTTGATGTTTCCGAAATAGTGGTCTTCAAGTTCCTGACCCTTAGGTGCCTTTGCGCCGAAAAGTGTTCTGCCTGTGTAGATAAGATCCTTACGCTGATCGTAAAGCTTCTTGTCAACAAGGAAGTATTCCTGCTCGGGGCCGACTGTTGTGGTAACTCTTGTAGCCTTGGAGCCGAAGAGCTTAAGGATTCTTACAGCCTGCTCGGAAATTACCTCCATAGAACGGAGAAGAGGAGTTTTCTTATCGAGAACTTCACCTGTGTAGGAGCAGAATGCTGTGGGTATGTAAAGGGTTCTGTCCTTGATAAATGCGGGAGAGGTGGGGTCCCAAGCTGTGTAGCCTCTTGCCTCGAATGTAGCTCTCAGACCGCCGGAGGGGAAGGAAGATGCATCAGGTTCACCCTTGATGAGCTCCTTGCCGGAAAATTCCATAATTACCTTGCCGTCATCGGTAGGAGAGATAAAGGAATCGTGCTTCTCAGCGGAAAGACCTGTCATAGGGTGGAACCAGTGGGTGTAATGTGTAACGCCCTTTTCCACTGCCCAGTCCTTCATAGTTGCGGCGATAACATCGGCAACATCGGGATCGAGAGCCGTTCCCATTGTCTTTGTTTTGAGCAGTGCCTTGTAAACATTCTTAGGCAGTCTCTGCTTCATTGTTTCCTCGTTGAATACGTTGCAGCCGAAATACTCGGGCACGCTCTTAAATCCCTGAACTGTTGACTCTGACATATAAATTCCTCCCATATTCATCAAAAACAAGAGACGCCGAAGCTCAGCCCACATAAAGTAAGCTGTCCTCGGCGTCATTGCCTTTGAAATATTAACTTGATTTAGATTACAATATTATAACTGTCTCTTATACACATCTCCGAGCCCACGAGACGCTACGCTA